>CANEXL010000001.1 GCA_947443745.1 Microbacteriaceae bacterium
ATCCGGTAGAAGGGCTGCGGCGCTGGTAGGTGTTCTACAATCTCCTGAAAAAACCGTAGTTGTATGTCAACTACCGGCAAAAGTGCAAAAACGAGTGCTTAGATGGAAATGTGAAATCACTTTTCTTGTCCACCGTCATCAACGCCATTGCCCTTTGGCTCACCACCGTGCTCATCACCGGGGTTGCCATTGTCATGCCCGCCGGCGAAACCAAGCAAAGTCTGGGCTACTTTTTGACCCTGCTGTTCGTCGCAATCGTCTTCGGTCTGGTGAACGGAACGATTGGCCGCGTCCTGCGTTTTCTCGCGTTCCCGATCTACGTCTTGACCCTCGGCCTGATGGCGCTCGTCGTGAATGCCGTCCTCCTGATCTTCGTCGCCTGGCTCACCCAGGTACTCGGCTTTGGTTACGGGCTTTCCGTTGATGGCTTTGGCGCCGGATTCTGGGGCGCCATCGTGCTTTCCATCGTGAGCTGGTTGCTCGGCCTGATTTTGCGCCCCGCTGTCGGTCGGTAAAGAACCGGCCGCTACCGAGTCGCCGCCCACTTCAGCCATGTGACTGGCTAGGTTCGTTCAGCCCGCCACAGCGTGACGGTTGCGGTGCCCGCGGTGCTGGCGGCCAAACGCCCCTTTAACAAGGTCACCTGTGGATTCGCGCTGGCATCCATGACCTTTCCGGTCTCAATGTAGCGGGAGAGGTTATGCCCCGGCAGGGAATCCGTTGGGTCCACGGTGCGCCCCGTGAGAGCACTGCGGCGAACCGTCGTGACAGAGGCCACGCCAGCCGAGGCAACGCCGCCAAGAGTCAGTCCGCCAAGGGAAACACCACCAAGGGTCGGAACGAGATCTTCGGTGTGCTCGATTGCCGTCACCCTGACACCGGTCGGAATCTGAATCTGGTGGATCGGGGCTCCCACCGTAACGACGTCCCCGACCCGAAAATCTTGGGATTGAGCTATGCGCGCGGCAAGTAGTCCACCCTGCGAATGCCCCACCAGGGTAACGACGTCTTCGGGGCCAATTCCTGCTGAGCGCATTGCTTCAACAGCGGCACGGTAACTCCCGGCATCCATCTCCGCGAGCGCGCTGAGATTGCTCGTCATATCCCACGGTTCGTTGGTCGCCATCAGCGCGGCATCAATGGTTCCGCCAAGGTAGACCACGAAAGCAGCGCTCTCACCACTCGACCCCTCATAACGCTCAATGCGCACCTGCGGCATGTCGGGGTCGGCGCGCGGAATGCGAGCGAGCAGGCCTTCAATTCCGTCTGGAGCAGTTCCGGATTCCGTGCTGACTTTGGTCACCGCCACCGCAGTTTCGCCCAAGAGCTTTCCTAAACTTTCCGCTCCGCTGGTTTCCGAGACCCTGCCGGAGCCATTTCCCCCTGACGTTCCGGCTCCCGGATTCAGACTCCCCAGAATGCCGGCACCGACAACAATCGCTCCCGCCAGCGCCGAAGGGTTTGAGAGTCCCAATCCTCGTTCCCCGAGGCCGGCGATCAGAGGGAGGGGCATTCCCAACATCCCTGCCGCGAAATCGTCTAAGCCAGAAACGACGTATTCGAGCCCATCCACAAATTGCGGGTCACTGATTGCCGCTGTCATCGTCGCCGATATCGCCGCTGCTCCCGTCATTCCTTCGTTTGCAGACAGGGCTTGTGCGGCGCGGCCGACTGCCGCGAGCACCAATTCCTCCGGTCTTTTGCCGGTCACCGCCGCTGCGACCATGAGCGAGACAACGCCTCCGAGAATGGCAGGAATTACCGCCGGCGCAGCGAACATGAGAGCGCGTCCCAGTGCCCAAAATAACGTCGAGCTCGCTTCATGGGCTGCGGCACTGAGAATGACCTCTCGCTGAACGTAGGCCTGGGATGTTGATTCGAGAGCTGTGCTCACACCCTGAAGGTCCCGCGAAATTTGCGAAACGAGCACGGCAATGGCGTTTGTTCGGTAATGCCAGTCTGGCGAGGCGAGAACGGTGGCACCGGCCAAAGAGTGACTGCGGCTTTCACACTGCACCGCCAACGCGTGCACCCGCGCTGCGAGATCATCAAGATCAACGGTTGAGGCGCCCGTTGACGACGAAGTCTCCCAGCCAAAGAGTCCTTGATTCGTCACGAGAACGCGACAAGGGAACGTCTCCACTGCTCATGCTCGTACTGAAGGGAGAGCACCAGTGAGTCCGTGGCGGCAACAGCACGACCGAGCTCTTCGCCTAGCCCGCTCAGGCGCTGTCGATACGCGGCCTGTGAGGGGGCAAACCAGCTTGTCGGCTCCGCCTCCATCGCGACGACGCGGGCATGGAGTTGCGCCAGCGCCTCCCGTTCACTCACCACGCGCCGAATCAGCCATTCCTCTGGGGGAAGGCCAACTGATTCGGAGTGCGCGCGTGGGAGCATCCACCTAGCTTGTCGCAGCGCTCTCGAGCACCAACGCCACCCGGAAAAGACGGTGATGACACCCGCTCCTGCTCGGATGTGGAGGAGCAGTGCCAACCTTTGGGAGAATAGAGTCATGACGCTTCCGGTTCAGGTTCTTAGCCCGCTCGATGGCCGCTACCACGCCGCCGTTTCCGATCTTGGAGAGTACCTCTCCGAAGCCGGGCTCAACCGTGCTCGCGTGCAGGTTGAGGTCGAGTGGCTCATCTACCTCACCAGCCACTCCATGTTTGGCTCCGCCCCGCTTTCGCCCGCTCACGTCGCGGCCCTTCGCGCGTTGGTCACCGACTTTGGCCAGGCCGAAATCGACGAGCTCGCTGGTCTCGAAGCCACCACGCGTCACGACGTTAAGGCCGTCGAGTACCTCGTGCGTCACAAACTCACCGAGTTTGGTCTCGATCATATTGCCGAGCTCACCCATTTTGCCTGCACTAGTGAAGACATCAATAACCTCTCTTATGCGCTCATTGTGCGGGATGCTGTCGCCCACGTGTGGATGCCCGCCTACCGGGGCGTCATTGCCACGCTTCGTGAGCTCGCTCTCACCCACCGCGATGAAGCGATGCTCGCGCGCACCCACGGCCAGCCCGCCACTCCCACCACCATGGGAAAAGAAATCGCGGTCTTCGTCTTTCGCCTCGAGCGCATCGCGGCTCAAATTGAGGCCAACGAGTACCTTGGCAAGTTCAGCGGTGCGACGGGCACCTTTGCCGCCCACCTCGCTGCTGACCCCACCGCCGATTGGGCTGCCATCTCCGAAGAGTTCGTCTCGGGGCTTGGCCTCACGTGGAACCCGCTGACCACTCAGATCGAGTCTCACGACTGGCAGGCCGAGCTGTACAACAAGGTTTCTCACGCCAACCGCGTGCTGCATAACCTCGCCACGGATATCTGGACCTACATCTCGATGGGTTACTTCCGCCAGATTCCTCAGGTCGGGGCGACCGGCTCCTCGACGATGCCCCACAAGATCAATCCGATTCGCTTTGAGAACGCCGAGGCGAACCTTGAGCTCTCCAGCGCTGTGCTCGACTCCCTCGCCGCGACCTTGGTAACGAGCCGTCTGCAGCGCGACCTCACCGACTCGACGACGCAACGCAACATCGGCGTCGGCTTCGGTCACTCACTTCTGGCTTTGGATAACATTCGCCGTGGTCTGGGCGAAATTGATCTGGATGCCGCAGCTCTCGCTGCGGACCTCGACGCCAACTGGGAGATCCTCGGCGAAGCAATCCAAACCGTTATTCGCGCCGAAGTAAGCGCCGGGCGCTCCACCATTAGTGACCCCTACGCGCTTCTCAAGGAGCTCACTCGGGGCAAGCGCATCAACCGCGACGACCTCGTGGCCTTCGTGGCGACCCTTGAAATCGGTGACGAGGCTAAGCAACGTCTCCTCAACCTCACGCCAGCTGGGTACGCCGGTATGGCATCAGAATTGGTTCGCTACCTCAACTAGAACTGACGCTCCGCCGGCTCGGCTACCTTGACCCGCGCGACAGCCTCAGGGATTAGTGGCCGGAGCGCCGGCCCTCGGGGGAATCGGCGGAATCGCCAGCGCCATCCAGCACGGCCTTGTTCTGCTCTTCGATATCGAGCAGCTCTGCCTTGTTGGGTTTCGCACCCAGAACGAGCATCGCAATGACGATGAGGCTGACGATGAAAGAGATGCCGAAGCTGATGAGCGACAGCATGAGTTCACGCGTAGACATCAAGACGATGAGCCCGCCAAAGACGCCGACGATGAGCGAAATGACAACGAGCTCGAGGGGCTTCATACGGTCGCGGCGGGTAGGCGTGGTCATGACGATGTCTCTCGTTCTTCTGTGGTGGTGCGGGCGGATGCTCCATCATCACTTCTCAGCGACAATCCTGCAATGACTAAATAGACGGCGAGAATTGCACCGTAGGCGCCGAAAAGGCCAACGGCGTAGACGTCGTTAACCGGAAACAGCGAGATGCTGATGGCCAATATTGCGGTGAAAACTCCAACGGTCAACCACTCGCGTGCCAGCGCTCGATTGTTTTGGCGGTACCCGGCATACAACTCCAGTGCCGCCGTCACCGCGGCCCAGACGCTCAAAACCAGAACCAGAGCCGACAGCCCGCCGCCGAGTGTACACAAGGCGATGACTCCAGAGATCGCGGTGACGACCGCGTGAATTCCGAAAAAGATTCGCTCGGGGCCGGTCAGAGGAACTCGGGCGATCATGACGAAGACGACGACGCACGAGACAAGGGCGAAACCGGCAAAGACACTCAATCCCACCAGGGAGGAGTGATTACGCGAAAAGGTGATGACGAGAGCCGCAATGGCAGCAGGGCCGGCGCGCCACAGAAAGGCGGTACCCAATCGGGACTGAAGGGTCGTTACGCGAGCCACGGCATGCTTTCACGAGTAGGAGGAAGGATTCGCTTTGATTCTACGCCGTTGGTCTGATGGCGAACGGAGTGCCGGGCCTCCGTGAACGGCTAAAAGAACGGCTGGCCGAGTGGCTAGATCTTGGGCATATCCGCGAAGCGGGAGAAGTGCCCGTGAAAACCAACCGTGATGGTTGCGGTGGGGCCGTTGCGGTGCTTGGCAACGATGAAGTCGGCCTCGCCCGCACGGGGATTGTCTTTCTCATACGCGCTTTCGCGGTGGAGAAGAATCACCATGTCAGCGTCTTGCTCCAGCGAACCCGACTCACGCAGGTCGCTGATGGCAGGCTTTTTGTCAGCGCGCTGTTCGGGACCACGGTTGAGCTGGGACAAGGCAATCACGGGAACTTGCAGTTCTTTGGCCATGAGCTTGAGGGCACGCGAGAACTCGCTTACCTCTTGCTGCCGGCTCTCAACGCGCTTCCCACTGGTCATGAGCTGCAGATAGTCGATGACGACCATCTTCAGGCCTACCCGCTGCTTGAGGCGACGACATTTGGCGCGAATCTCGACCAGGGTCATGTTGGGGCTGTCGTCAATGTACAGCGGCGCGTCATTGATGCGACCGCGGGTGGCCGCGATGGTTGTCCAGTCACGGTTATCGACGGTTCCCTTGCGCATGCTTTGCAGCGGAACGGACGCCTCAGCGGACAGAAGACGCATCGCAATCTCGCTTCGCCCCATCTCAAGGGAGAAGAAAATCGTGGGCATGTTGTGCTTGATCGCAGCGGCGCGGGCGAAGTCCAACGCCAGTGTCGATTTACCCAGTGCCGGCCGGGCCGCAACGATGATGAGTTGTCCAGCGTGCAATCCGTTGGTCAGCTCGTCGAGCTCCGCGAACCCGGTTGGGACACCGGTCATCGAGCCGTCACGGTGTTTGGCGGACTCGATCTCGTCAATGGCGGTGGCGACGGCTTCGGTGAGGGGAACATAGTCTTCGACGTCGACCGAGCCGGACACCTGATAAATCTCAGCCTGGGCATTGTTGACGAGATCAATGGCTTCGCCTTCCCCGGCGTAGCCCATCTGCACGATGCGCGTTCCCGCTTCGACGAGACGACGCAAGAGGGCCCGCTCGGCAACGATGTTGGCGTAGTAGCCGGCATTGGCCGCCGTGGGAACGATCGCCGTGAGAGTGTGCAGGTACTCGACGCCACCCGCGCGCGTCAGTTCACCGGTTTTCGTCAGCTCGTCGGTGACGGTAATGACGTCGGTTGGTTCGCCGTGCGAGTACAGCGACAGGATGGCGTCATAGACGACCTCGTGCTTGGGAATGTAGAAGTCCACGCCGCGAACAATTTCGACGACATCGGCAACAGCATCTTTGCTGAGCAGCATGCCGCCGAGGGTGCTCTGCTCCGCCAACAAATCGTGGGGAGGCGTGCGCTCGCCCTGCCATGTCTCGCGGGTTTCCCCGGCGAGGCCTAAGCGTGCAATCGACACGAGCGTTCCTTTCTTGCGTCTCTCTCATTCAACCAACGACAATGTCGCACGAGCCACTGACACGCAGGAGTGCACGTTAGGAGAGGGAGTCGTATGCCGAGCTTAGAAACGACACCGATCTCGCTCAACTGCCCCTGTGGATAACTCTGTGCATGGATTTCTCGAAACGCCGTTGTTGCTGTTCATAAGATGTGGGAAAGTCTGTGAGTAAGTTATTTTTACTGGGCTTTATTTGTACTCAGAACAGGGCTTTTGCCCGTCAACAGGTGTGGATAACAAGTTCCTTCAAGTGTGTGTTTAAGCTTGGCCACTTAAGTCGTGTCTGTGTACAACATTTAGGTGCAGCAGACAGATAAAAGGGGACAAAAAAGGGCGACGAGCCGAAGCCCGTCGCCCTTTTTACGTTCTACGAACTACTTTGCAGAAACAACCTGCAGCGTGATCGTGGCAATGATGTCGTCACGGAGGCGAATCGTCGCCTCGTGCTCACCCGTCAACTTGATGGGGGCGACGATTTCAATCTTGCGCTTGTCGAGCTCACCGAGTCCGGCGGCAGCAACAGCGGCAACAATGTGGTCGGTCTTAACCGAACCGAAGAGGCGGCCATCTTGGCCCGTCTTGACGGAAAGCTTGACCTTGGTGCTCTCGAGCTTGGCTTTGAGGGCCTGAGCTTCTTCGAGTGTGGCGAGTTCACGAGCGATACGAGCGTTGCGGATCTGTTCGACCTGCTTCTCGCCACCACGTGACCATGACACTGCGAGTCCCTGAGGAATAAGGAAGTTACGGGCGTACCCGTTCTTCACCTCAATGACATCACCAGCGGAACCGAGTCCGGAGACCTCGTTAGTAAGAATCAATTTTGACATGTGCGTTCTCCCTAACGGCCCGAGCCGGCGTAAGGAAGCAATGCCATCTCGCGTGCGTTCTTAACTGCACGGGCGATGAGGCGCTGCTCCTGAACCGAAACACCGGTGATACGACGGGCGCGGATCTTTCCACGCTCCGAAATGAACTTGCGAAGGGTTGCGACGTCTTTGTAGTCGATAACACCAACGCGGATGGACTTCGCGGGAGCAAGGGCTTTAGCGCCCTTTCCTCCGCGGAGAGGCTTGCGGCGATCGCCGCTCGACTTTCCAGCCATGATGACCTAACTTTCGTTAAATTTGGATGAGATCCGACCAGCGGTCGAACCAGAGGGGACGTCCTTCGCGAGAAGGGCGAGACAGACCTAGAAGGGCGTGTCGTCTGCGCTGACACCGGGGGTGTTCCACGGGTCTGCTGCGGGTGCAGCCGGTGAGCCCCAGGGCTCATCAGATGCGGCAGAAACTCCGGGGCGACCCGAGGATGATGCGGCGGCGCGGGTGACGGTTGCCGTGGCGTACCGAAGCGAGGGACCAATCTCGTCCACTTCGAGTTCCATCGAAGTTCGCTTCTCGCCTTCCTTGGTTTCGTACGAGCGCTGCTTGAGTCGACCGGTAACGATGACGCGGGAGCCCTTGGTCAGGCTTCCGGCAACGTGCTCGGCAAATTCACGCCAGACACTGGCACGGAGGAAGAGAGCCTCACCGTCTTTCCACTCGTTAGCTGCGCGATCGAAATTGCGCGGCGTCGAAGCGATAGTGAAGTTCGCGACAGCGAGCCCATTCTGCGTGTACCGCAGTTCGGGATCGCTCGTCAGGTTTCCCACAACGGTGATGACAGTTTCGCCAGCCATAAGACTTAGGCTTCCTTCGCAACCTTGGCAGGAGCAGCAGCCTTGCGGGCGGCCTTCTCTGCGGCAAGCTGTGCAGCGGCGGCAACCTGAGCGATTGCTTCTTCTGCGCGAAGAACCTTGGTACGCATGACGGCTTCGCTGAGGCTCAGCTGGCGGTCAAGCTCCACAGTGGCAGCGGAGTTCGACGTGAAGTTGACGACGGCGTAAATGCCCTCGTTCTTCTTGTTGATCTCGTAGGCCATACGACGCTTTCCCCAGATGTCGACCTTTTCGATGGTTCCACCATCGTTGCGGATGACATTAAGGAACTTGTCGAGGCTGGGAGCTACTGTGCGCTCATCGATCTCTGGATCGAGGATCACCATTAACTCGTACTGATGCATGACTAACCCACCTCCTTCGGACTAAACGGCTGCAGACGATCTGCAGCAGGAGGGTCTTGTGCATGTGCCGCTCGCGGAGGCCGAATAGTTTCGGCGCACGGGCAACTTTCCTAGACTACACGCTTTGGCGTTGTTCCCACCACGTGAGCAGCCGAACTGTGGCGTCTTCTCGGGCAAGCGGGCCTTCATCCAGGCGCACATTGAGGAGATAATCGTAGGCCTCCCCGATGACGCGGCTCGGGCCAATCCCCAAAATTGCCATGATTTCTTCGCCATTGAGGTCGGGCCGCACGGCCGCCATTTCTTCGGCTTCGGCCAGTACGGCAATCCGAGCTTCAAGATCGTCATAGGCAAAGGACAACCGGTCAGCTTTGCGCTTGTTGCGAGTCGTCACGTCGGCCCGGGTCAAGATGTGGAGACGTTCCAGCTGGTCGCCGGCGTCGCGCACATAACGGCGAACCGCCGAATCCGTCCAGGCCCCCTCGGTGTAACCGAAGAACCTCAGGTGCAGCTCCACCAGTCGCGCGACGTTGACCGTCGTGTCCTTATCGAACCGCAAGGCCTTCAACCGCTTGGCAACGAGCTTGGAACCCACGAGATCGTGGTGATGGAAACTCACCACACCGCCAGGTTCGAGTTTGCGCGTCGCGGGCTTTCCGATGTCGTGCATGAGGGCGGCGATGCGCAGGGTTAAGTCCGGTTCCGCATCCGGATGCCGCGATTTTTCCAGCTCGATAGCTTGGTCCAACACGGTCAACGAGTGCTCAAAGACATCTTTGTGGTGGTGGTGTTCGTCGACTTCCAGCTTCAGTGCGGGAATCTCGGGAAGAACGAGTTCGGCAACCCCGGTGCGACATAACAGTTGGATGCCCGCCCGCGGCGCGTCCGTCTTCAACAACTTGCACAGCTCGTCATTGACGCGCTCGGCCGAAATTTTGGAAATGGAGGTGGCCCGTTCCGCCATCGCCCACTCCGTTTCTTCGGTGAGCTCAAATCCCAGTTGCGAGACGAACCGCGCCGCACGCATCATGCGCAGCGGATCCTCGTCAAACGAAATAGCGGGACTCGACGGCGCTTGCAGGCGCTTGGCCACCAAGTCCTCGATTCCCCCGAAGGGGTCAACGAGAAGGAGCTCTGGCAGGCGCACCGCCATCGCGTTGACCGTGAAGTCCCGACGAGCCAAGTCGTCCTCGAGGTTCAAGCCAAACGCCACCTCGGGTTTGCGGGTTTCGCCGTCGTACTGATCGACGCGGTACGTCGTTATTTCAACGGTTTCCCCGGCAATGCGCGCCCCGATGGTTCCAAATTGGCGCCCAATATCCCAATGGGTATCGGAGATCGGCACCACAATTGCGAGGATCTCGTCGGGAGTGGCATTGGTGGTGAAGTCCAGATCGTTGACCGTGCGGCCCAAAAAAGCATCTCGAACGGGGCCGCCGACAAGCGCGAGTTCGAATCCGGCGCTGGCGAAGGCTGCCGCGAGTTGTAAGACGCTCGGGGTCTCACTCAGACGGCGAAGAGAGTCGAGGGCATCGGCGGCGCTGTGCATTCCTGAGATTCTACGCGGAGCCTCAGTCTTGACCGAGGCTAAACGCCTAGAATTGCACTCATGTTGGCCGCTCTTACAAGACGTGCCGGGCGCATGTTCTTGGGGCTCACCGTGGTCACAGCTCTCAGCGCTGGCCTCTTCCTTCCTGCCCCGTGGGCCATTGGTAGCTCCGCCGCGGCCGTGACGCCCGCATCCGATGCCGTCACCGTCAGCATTTTTCCGACCACGGGCGCCAGCGTCAGCGAAGGCCAAGACCTCGCGGTCACAATTTCGTTGAAAAATATCTCGAGCGACGTTACCCCCGCCGGCCAGATTGTGGTGACAACGGAGTCATCCGTTCTCGCAGACGCCACTCAGGTCGACGAGTGGCTGGCAAAAACAGCTGAAGAACAACAGCCCGGCCGCTGGCTCGGGGTCGTCGAGGCGCCCGCGCTTCCGCCCGGAGCGAGCATTGATCTCACCGCCACCCTTCCCCTGAGTAACGCTTATTACGGAACGTCGTGGGGTCCCCGTGGGCTCGCTGCTGATCTTGAAATTGGCACACAGAGTGCGGGCTCGGGGCGTGGCGTTTTCGTCTGGACGACCCCCGAGGCCACCCAGCGAACTCGCTTAGTGACACTTCTTCCCATTGTCTCGACCGCCTCAGCTTCCGGGCTCCTGACGGCCGATGAGCTCACCATGCTGACGTCTCCCCAGGGCGTTCTCACCCTGCAGTTATCCGTTGCCGCCAATAGAAATGTCACGCTTGCCGTAGACCCTCGCGTGCTGGCCTCGATTGGGGCTCTCGGTTCACAGGCTCCGGCGAGCGCGCTTTCGTGGCTGGATCGGCTCTTGGCCTTGCCCAATGAGAGTTTCACCCTGGCCTACGCCGATGCCGACCTCGCTCTTCAGGCGCAAGCCGGGGCGACCGGGCTCGTGAGCGCCGCCTATAGCGACCAAACACTTCTCACCCCACAAGCCGTTTCCTCGGCCACTCCCTCTGCCACCCCATCGGCCACCCCCACCGCGCCATCCTCTGTGGGAACCCCGTCGACATCGTCTCTCCCCGACCACGCGACGGTGGCCGCAACACCCCTTCCGGCCGTGGTGAATGTTCCGTGGATCCCCTCCCTGACGAACCTGACCTGGCCGGCAGAGAACACGGTTATGGGCACTGACATGGGCGTTTTGGCACCCACCCCTGCGACGGTCAGCATCTTGTCCTCTCGCAACATCGCGTCGGGAGCCACTTCGCCGTCGGTCGTGACGGTGGGCTCGCATCGGGCGCTTGTCACAAACGCTGGTCTGTCGCAGGCCCTCCAAGACGCCAGTGCTGCGGTATCCGACGCTCAGTGGTCCCACAGCTTTTCTCTCGCATCGGCTTACCTTGCCGCAGCCGCACTCAGCCCGGCCGCCGATGGCGGGGCAATCGCCGCTTTCGGTCGGCAAAGCGGAAGCGACTCGTCGCTGACACGGGCGGGGCAAACGCTGGATCGACTTTCTGGCCTGGCGTGGGTGGAGGCTGGCTCACTTGGTGAACTATCTGCCGTCGCCAGTGACACCACTGCGGTCCCTGTTGCGACGAGCATTGTTGACATGCCCGAAAGTGAAGAACGCGTGCAACTCGCGAAGGCCGTCCTCGGCCGTCACAGTGCTGTCGCAGATTTTTCGACGGTTCTGGATACTCCGGCACGGCTGACCGATGCGACAACCCGCCAGGAATTGGCGCTGTTCTCGGTGGCCTGGATCGCCGATGAGGCTTGGCCCGCTGCGGTTAGCCGTTATCAGCAGAGCACGTCAAGCATCCTGAATTCCATCCGCATAGTTCCCAGCAGTGAAATTCAAATGGTCGGTGGGCAGGTCAACATCCCTGTCACCATTGAAAACACCTTGACCCTGGCGGCAACCGTTCTCGTTCGCGCGACCCCCTCTAACGCTCGCCTCCGCGTCGACTCTGACGCCACCACCAAAATTCAAGGCGAAGCTCAGGCGAAGGCATTGATTCCCGTTGTTGCGAGAGTGGGAAATGGAAGCGTCCTGCTGACCGTCTCCTTGTATTCCAGCAGCGGTGTTCTCATCGGTAGCGCCGTCCCTCTGCCCGTGACCGTTCGGGCGGATTGGGAAAGCTGGGGTCTCGGCGGTCTCGGAGCAATTTTTGCCGCGCTTGTGATTACCGGCGTTATTCGCACCGTGCGCAAGCGTCGCGACGAAAATACGGGTGTTTCTGGTGAGTGATGACGCCAAGAAATCCTCACTGAGCCGTTCCAGTTTTATTCTGGGGTCGGGCACACTCGTCTCGCGCGCGTTGGGCTTCGTGAAGACCATTATTTTGGCGCAGACTCTGGGTGTCGTCGGTGGTGCTGGAGCCGACTCCTTCGCCGTCGCCAATCAGCTGCCCAGCAGTATTTACGTCATCATTGCCGGCGGCGTGCTTACCGCCACGCTCGTGCCCGCCATTGTGAAATCGGCGCTGCACACGGATGGCGGCGTCGCTTATATCAACAAGCTAATGACGATCGCGTTGGTCGTTCTCCTGGCCGTGACCCTGGCGGCAACGCTGGCGGCTCCGTGGCTTGTCGCCCTCTTTGCGGCGACGTGGTCCTCGCAACAGCTTGCCCTTGCGAGCGCTTTTGCCTACTGGTGTCTTCCCCAGATCTTCTTCTATGGCCTGTACACCGTGCTGGGCGAAGTGCTCAACGCTCGCGGCTCCTTTGGACCCTTCACGTGGGCTCCCGTTCTGAACAACGTGGTCGCCCTTCTCGGAGTGATTGCCTTCATGATTGTGTTCGGTGTGGACACGGGCGGCGAACGCGCGGTCGTCGACTGGACCCCGGGCATGGTCACCCTTCTCGCCGGTACAGCGACGCTGGGGGTTGCCGCTCAGGCCTTCATCCTCATTTTCTTTTGGCGTCGGCTGGGCCTCGGTTTTCGCCCCGATTTTCTGTGGCGCGGGGTCGGTCTGCGTGAAACCGGTCGGGTGGCCGGCTGGACGTTCGGCATTGTTCTCGTCACCCAACTCGGCGGAATCATCGAGACCAACGTCGTGGCACTGGCCTCGGGCGTCGGCGCCTCCGTCTTTACCCTGGCAACGGCGTGGCTCATTTTCATGCTCCCGCACTCCATCATCGCCGTCTCCATGGGCACGGTTTATTTCACCCGGATGAGCGAGCACGCCGCGCAAAAGAAGATGGCCGAGGTAGAAGCCGATACCTCGGAGGCCCTGCGCAACATTGGCCTCCTGATCGTGTGGGCGGCAGTCGGCATGGTCTGTGTGGCGTACCCCCTGTCAACGTTGTTCGCCGGCCAAGAATTCTCTGATGTTTCGAGTCTGGGAAGCCTCATCCAGATTCTGATTATTGGGCTCCCTGCTTTCTGCGCCCTTTACGTGATCTTCCGGGTCTTCTTAGCCCTCGGTCAGGCTCGCGTCTTGTTCAATTTGACCCTCCTGCAAGTCGGCCTCTTTTGTCTGCTCGCGCTGGGGTCCTCGCAATTGCCCCTCGACGTGGTGACGCAGGGCGTTGCCGGGAGTCTTGTCGTGTCAATTCTGTGCCAGGCCATCGTCGCTTATGTCCTGTTGCGTCGACGTTTGCCCGGTTTGGACACTCGCCGTCTGCGGGCGACGGGCATTCGTTCCTACGTGGCCGGAGGCGTCGCCGCTCTGGCCGGTCTGCTGGCCGGAGCCGTTTTGGGAGCGTACTCGGAGGATGGTTTTGCTTTGGCCTCTGTCATCGGAGCCCTCGTTGCCATGGTCTGCATTGGCCTTGTGGTGACCATCATCTACGTGCTCGTGCTGGGGCTCTTCCGAACCCCTGAGTTGGGGGCGGTCGTGCGCCTGGTTCGCATGAGAGTTGGCCGATAGTTCACCCAGCCCTCGGTAGTCAAGGAATACCTCGCCCATAGAATGTGTTTATCAACTATGAGTCCGCATTCTTGTGATTATGCGGCCAGGTAAGGGAGTAATTGTGCGTCAGGTCATCATCATTGGTTCGGGTCCTGCGGGGTACACCGCAGCGATTTATGCCGCCCGCGCAAACTTCAAGCCCCTCGTCATCGCCAGCTCAGTTGAGGCCGGCGGGGAACTCATGAACACCACCGACGTTGAGAATTTTCCCGGGTTTCCCGATGGCATCATGGGGCCCGACCTTATGATCAAAATGCAGGAGCAGGCCGAGAAGTTTGGTGCTGAGATTTTGCTCGATGACGTCATCAGCCTTGATCTCTCCGGCGACATCAAAAAGGTCACCACCGGTAACGGTGAATCCTTCGAGGCGTTGTCGATTATTTTTGCGACCGGATCGGCGTACCGCAAGCTGGGTCTTCCGAACGAAGACCGTTTGTCCGGCCACGGAGTCTCCTGGTGTGCCACGTGCGATGGGTTCTTCTTCCGCCAAAAGACAGTTGCAATCGTTGGCGGTGGTGACTCCGCAATGGAGGAGGCGAACTTCCTCACCCGCTTCGCTGACAAGGTCTATGTCGTGCACCGCAAGGACAGCCTTCGCGCCTCCAAGATCATGCAGGACCGCGCTTTCGCTAACCCCAAGATTGAGTTTGTCTGGAATTCGGCCATCGACACCCTCCTCGGTGATGAAGCCCTTACCGGCATCACCATCGAAGACACCGTGACCGGCGCCAAGCGTGATCTTCCCCTCGATGGCCTCTTCATTGCCATCGGAAACGATCCCCGTACCCACCTCATTCACGGGCAGCTCGACCTCACCCCCGAGGGAACCATTGCCGTGAAGGGTCGTTCCTCAAAGACCAACATCAGCGGTGTTTTTGCCGCCGGCGACGTCATTGACCCCACCTACCGTCAGGCCGTCACGGCTGCCGGCAGTGGAACCGTCGCTGCCCTTGACGCCGAGCACTTCCTCTCAGCCCTCCCTGTCGCGGTTCTCGCGCAGGCCGAAGTCCAGTAACACAACCAAGAAGGAGATCCCCATGTCAGCTGCACCCGCAGTGACCGATGCGACTTTCGCAGCCCAGGTCCTCGCTAGTTCCAAGCCCGTTCTCGTCGACTTTTGGGCAGAGTGGTGTGGCCCCTGCCGCGCCGTTGGGCCCATCCTCGATCAGATCCTGTTGGAGAATGGCGACAAGATCGACATCGTCAAGCTCAACGTCGATGAGAACCCCCAGACAGCCGCTTTGTACCAGATCACCTCCATCCCCGCGATGAAGGTCTTCCAAAACGGTGAGGTCGTCAAGACCATCATCGGCGCTAAGCCCAAGCCAGCCATCGAGGCTGACCTCGCTGCATTCATCGGCTCATAACCGCTCTCCACGCACATCTTCGAAACCGCTTGGCCTTCTGGTCAGGCGGTTTCGTTTTGAACAGTGAATTCATGCCCCGGATGACGGCAACTAATATTGGGATGTGAGCGAATCTACTGAAACCGGACAGGCGATCAATCTCGATCCTTGGTTCGGTCACTACGCCGAACGGGCATCCGGACTCAGCGCCTCAGAAGTCCGTGCCCTCTTCGCCGTTGCCTCGCGCCCCGAAGTCGTCTCACTTGCGGGGGGCATGCCCTTCGTTCGTGCCCTGCCAGAGAACTTGATTAATGGCGCCCTCGAGCGCGTCATGAAGGAACAGGGGCCCACCGCGCTCCAATACGGTTCGGGCCAAGGCGTTCCCGCCCTGCGTGAACAAATTCTGGAGATCATGGCCCTCGAGGGCATCTCCGCCAGTGTCGACGACATCGTTGTCACCACGGGGAGCCAGCAGGCACTTGACCTGGTGACCAAGCTGTTCATTAATCCCGGTGACGTGATTTTGGCCGAAGCTCCCAGCTATGTCGGTGCAATCGGTGTTTTTCGCTCGTACCAGGCGCAAATTGAGCACGTCGACATGGATAACGACGGTCTGATTCCGGATGCCTTGCGCGCCGCCATCACGCGCCTTCGGGCCGAGGGTCGCCCCATCAAGTTTTTGTACACCATCCCGAACTTCCACAACCCCGCCGGGGTCACCCTCAGTGCCGAACGCCGCCCCGAGATTCTCAAGATTTGTCAGGATGCTGGAATTTTGGTGCTGGAGGACAACCCCTATGGGCTGCTTTCCTTCGACGAAGACGTGCCGCCGGCCATCCGCTCACTGGATGACGAGGGTGTTATTTACCTCGGGTCGTTCTCTAAGACGCTCGCGCCCGGGTTTCGCGTCGGCTGGGCATTAGCCCCTCATGCCATCCGCGAGAAGCTCGTTCTCGCTGCCGAATCTGCCATTTTGTGTCCGAGCTCGTTCAGCCAACTTGTGATCAGCGAGTACTTGGCTTCGGCCGACTGGATGGGGCAGATCCGAAGCTTCCGTGATGTGTATCGGGAGCGCCGCGACACCATGCTCGTCTCGCTGGCCGAACATCTCCCCGAGCTGTCGTGGACGGTTCCCAGCGGTGGTTTCTACGTGTGGGTCACGCTCCCCGATGCCCTGGACTCCAAGGCCATGTTGCCCCGTGCTGTCACCGAGCTTGTCGCCTACACTCCCGGAACGGCGTTCTACGCCGACGGTGGTGGTCGCCAGAATCTACGACTGTCGTTCTGCTATCCGACACCGGAGAATATCCGCATCGGAATTCGCCGTCTCGCCACCGTCATCAACGGCGAACTTGATCTGCTCTCTACCTTCGCTGGCACGGGGTCTCTCACGGCATCCGTTGGTGAAGACAATGTGATTTCTCCCCCGCCCGACATGAGTTAGCCCACGAAAGGCACCGTTCTTTATGAGCACTTCACAGCCCCTTAATGTCACCGTGCTTGCCGGGGGCATCTCCCACGAACGCGAAGTTTCGCTGCGTTCCGGTCGCCGCGTTTCCGACGCCTTGCAGGGCCGAGGCCACCAGGTCGCTCTTGCTGACCCCGACGCCGCTCTGTTCGCCAATCTTGCAACCACCGCACCAGATGTTGTCTGGCCGGCACTGCACGGCTTCAGTGGCGAAGACGGGGCCCTCTTGGGCCTGCTCGAGGTCTCGGGCTACGCCTACGTTGGGCCCACCGCTGCGGCGGCGCGATTGGCGTGGTCCAAGCCCGTCGCCAAGACGCTCGTTGCTCGTGCTGGCATCGACACCCCCGAGTCAATCACCCTGGCACGCGAAGCCTTTCGGGAACTCGGCGCCGCAACCGTTCTCGACCTCATCTCTGCAGCGCTGGGAGAAAGCCTCGTTGTGAAGCCCGCCTCGGGGGGATCAGCGCAGGGTGTGACGATTGTCACCCGCGCCGATCAACTTCCTCGCGCCATGGTCGATGCCTACACGTACTCCGACGTTGCCTTGATCGAAAAGCACATTGCCGGAGTGGAAGTTTCTGTGACCGTCATCGACACCGGTGATGGCCCCCGCGCCCTTCCGGCCGTAGAAATCGTTCCCCTCGATGGCGTCTACAGCTTTGAGGCCCGCTACAACGCCGGTGAGACCAACTTCTTCGTGCCGGCTCGTGTTTCCGATGCTGTGTCGAGCCGTATCGCCGAGGTCGCCGTCACCGTGCACGAGACCCTGGGTCTGGACTACCTCTCGCGCATCGATCTCATTATCGACGCGCTCGGGACGCCCTGGTTCTTGGAAGCCAACGCGCTCCCCGGCCTCACCGAAACGTCCTCGGCGCCCATCGCCATTGAGGCCGCAGGGTTTGAGACTGGCGAGCTCTACGAAGCTCTCGCTCGGCGTGCGTTTGAGGCACGCATCCGCCCGTAAATTCTCGCTTTCGAACGAGGTTTGCTGGAGAGCTTGCCGGATTGCCCTACGCGCCGAAGGGCTTCTCGCCGAGTTCCGTCAGGATGCGGTTCAGGTCAGCAATGGTGGCAAATTCTATGCTGATCAGGCCTTTTTTGGCACCCAAGGAAACTTTCACGCGAGTATCGAGACGATCACCCAAGTGTTCGGCGATCTCGTTGAGTTGCCCCATTCGACCACCCGCGACTGCCTTGGGCTTCGCTTTGGTTGGCGCCTGCTGGGCGATCGCCTCCGCCGCACGAACGGAGAGCTCCTCGTTGACGATGCGGTCCGCAAGGCGCTGCATTGCCTCGGGGTCAACCGTGGCCAAGATTGCGCGAGCATGGCCGGCGCTGAGCACACCAGCGGCAACGCGCAGCTGCACGGCGGGGGGAAGCTTCAGCAGGCGAAGCGTGTTGCTGATCTGCGGACGCGAGCGTCCGATGCGTGCCGCCAGTTGTTCCTGCGTGATTCCAAAGTCAGCCAGCAGCTGCTGGTAGGCAGAGGCCTCTTCAAGCGGGTTCAGCTGCGAGCGGTGCAGGTTCTCCAGCAGCGCATCACGCAACATGTCTTCATCAGCGGTGTCACGAATGATGACCGGGATGCTCTCCAGGCCGACCTCTTTCGAGGCACGCAAACGACGCTCACCCATGATGAGTTCGTAGGTGTCTTGACCGGGAATCTCGCGCACCACGATGGGTTGCAAGATCCCAATTTCACGGATGCTGTGGACCAGCTCCGCGAGGTCCTCGGCGTCGAAGTCCTTGCGTGGCTGCTGGGGATTGGGAACAATCTTGTGCGGCGACAGGAACGCCAGACGTGCTCCGGGAACGGGAACAAGCTCGGGGCCATCAGAAGAGGCTCCGCGGTTCGAGGCGTTCTGACCGCGTGAGCCAGCCACGCCGCCCGAACTCTTGCCGGAACCGGTCGCTATTGCTCCTGACTGATCGGGGAAGAAGACGTCAGCCGGTCGTGCCTTCGAGTCGTCGCCCGAAGGTTGCGAAGGAATGAGGGCGCCAATTCCGCGGCCGAGGCCAGTTCTCTTGGGGGCGGCCATTATTGAGCTCCTTGCTGCACGTTGACGGCACCGCGTTGAGCAATTTCAACGGCGGCTTCAATGTAGGAAATGGCTCCGACGGAGGTGGCGTCGTAACTCACAACGCTCTGCCCATAGCTTGGCGCCTCAGAGACGCGAACGGCGCGGGGAATGACGGCCGAGAGAACAAGCTCGGGGAAGTGCGTGCGCACGTCATCGGCAACCTCGTTGGCCAGTCGGGTTCGAGCGTCAAACATCGTCAACAGAATCGTCGAGACCCGAAGATTCGGGTTCATGTTCTCGCCAATGCGCTCGATGGTTTTCAATAAGGCGCTGAGACCTTCAAGCGCATAGTACTCGCACTGAATAGGAATGAGAACTTCGCGGGCCGCCACAAACGCGTTGACGGTGAGCAGTCCCAACGACGGTGGGCAGTCGATAAACACGTAGTGGAAAGGCGTCGGCGATTCTGTGAGAAAGTTATGGATCGCGCTGCGCAAGACATACTCGCGGCGTTCAACATCCATGAGTTCAATTTCGGCGCCGGCAAGGTCGATGTTGCTCGGGGCGCAGTAGATGTCGCCGTCCTCTGGGCTTGCCTGGATGACGTCGCTCAGCTTGGCGCCTTCGATGAGAACGTCGTAGATTCCCGGGACACCCTCGTGGTGGTCGATACCCATAGCCGTAGAGGCGTTGCCCTGAGGATCGAGGTCAATGACCAAAACCCGAGCTCCGAGCCGCGCGAGGGCAGCGGCAAGGTTTACCGTCGAGGTCGTCTTGCCGACACCGCCCTTTTGGTTCGAGACTGTCAGGATGCGTGTGAAAGCGGGCAGTGGGGGTGCTTCGGCCGTCAAAATCTTGCGACGGCTCGTGAGATCTGTGAGCTCGCGCGCCAGTGGAGAGTCAAAGACCCCTGACACTCCCGTGAGGGAATCATCGGAATGTTTCACGTGAAACCTTTACTAATGTCTGGCGGAGTGTGGGCTAGTTAACTGTAGCCCTCACGACGCGTGTTACTTCAGTCAGAATTCCCTCACCAAGGGTAAGCACTTCAACATTCTGAAGTCGGTAGGTTCGTATTTGCTTTGCAGCGGCCTCGACTTCAGCCTCTGCCGACTTTCCCTTCATCACCACAATCTCGCCGCCGGAACGAACGAGGGGGACCGTCAGAGGAATGAGGGTTTTCAGTGCGCTGACCGCCCGCGCGGTGACTTGATCGAAGCCTTCACCGATTCGAACATCCTCGGCACGCTCGCGAAGCACCGTGACGTTATCGAGGCCCAACTCTGCAACCTGGCTGTTCAACCAGGCTGTTCGGCGTTCCATAGGTTCAATGAGAACCAGTTGCACGTCGGGCCGGGCGATGGCCAGCACAAGACCGGGAAGTCCCGCGCCACTCCCCACGTCTCCCACCACACCATCGGCAGTCAATAGCGGTGCCATGATGGCGCAGTTCAGAACGTGGCGCGTCCACAAACGCGGAAGCTCGAGTGGCCCAATGAGACCCAGCTCTTCACCGAGTTCCGCCAGGTTGCGCGTAAATTGGCGGGCAACCTCTATCGATTCCCCAAAGATCTGCTCGGCGCTCTCTGGCTCCGCCTCATAAACCGTCGTCAATGTTTCACGTGAAACTATTTGCCGGCAGTGATGACGGTGTGACGATCCTTGCCTTCACCATTGGAGTTCGATACGAAGCCGCGCTCCGAAACGAGGTCGTGAACAAGCTTGCGCTCGTAGGAACTCATCGCCGGAAGTGCGGCAGAAGCGGATCCGCCATCAATCCGAGCAATTGCAGCGTCGACGAGGGTGGACAACTCCTGCTCACGAGCTTGGCGTGACCCGCCGACATCGAGAATCAGGCGAGAAAAATCACCTGTCTTGTTCTGCACTGCGAGTCGCGTCAGTTCCTGCAGTGCAGCAACCGCCTCGGGCCGCGACAATCCACGAAGCTTGCCTTCGTCGGAGGCGGTCACGGAAACGTACGCACGCCCATTGCGCGCGTCGATGTCGAGGTCACCGTCGAGGTCGCAAATGTCGAGGAGCTCTTCGATGTAGTCAGCCGCGACGTCACCCTCGTGCTCGAGCTGGTTAACAGTTGGCGCATCTCCATCGATGGCGTCTGTCTCGACCGCGTCGACGGCGGGAGTTTCTTGTGTTTGAGTGTCAGTTACGTCAGTCATTATGAGTTCTTCTTTCCAGGCTTTTTCTTGGATCTATTCTTCCCCATGGGCTGCTGACGCTGCACGGGTTTGGGTTCGGCTTCGATGACCCCTGTGGTGCCATCGGTAAGTTCAATTTTTCCCTTGCGAGCGAGGCGTTCCTCGCGGGCCTTTGCGGCCTGACTCCCTGGCGTTGGCATGTTGCGGATAACAATGAATTGCTGTCCCATGGTCCAGAAGTTGGAGACCAACCAGTAGAACATGACGCCGAGGGGGAAGGTGAAGCCCGAGAAGGCGAAAACGAGGGGGAGGAGGTACAACAAGATGCGTTGCTGGCGGAACGTCGGACTGGCCTTCGTTTCCTCCGACATGTTCTTGGACACGATCTGCAGTTGCGTAATGAACTGCGACCCCGTCATCAAAATGACCATCACAACAGCGATAACCATGACGATGACCTGTTGGGGATCTGCACTGGCGGCACTGGAGAAACTGCTGTGCAGGGGGGCCACACCAAAAAGGGATGCCCCACCAAACTGTTCTGCTAGCTGAGCGTTAAGGGGACCGACGCCAGCCTTACTGCTCTGCGCGCCGTTTAGCACCGAAAAGAGGCCAAAGAAGATCGGCATTTGCAAGAGCAACGGAAGACAGCTACTCAGGGGATTGCTGCCCGTGCGCTTGTACAACTCCATTGTTTCGCGCGACATTGCCTCGCGTGAGAACTGGTCACGCTTGCCTTTGTACTTGTCTTGGATTTTTTTGAGCTGGGGAGCAATCTCCAACATCTTGCGTTGGCTCTTGATCTGCTTCACAAATACGGGAATCAGGGCAGCGCGAACCACGATGACAAGGCCGACGATTGCCAGGACCCACGTTGCGCCCGCGGAAGGATCCATCCCAATGGCAGTGAAGAGTCCGTGGAAAATAACAAGAAGAAGCTCAATAACCCACTTGATGGGCCACAGAATTGTGCCGATGATGTCCATTGTTGTGAGCCTTAAGCCCTTCCCTCAGTATTCATCACGACAAAACCAAACGTCGTGATGCGAAATCTTTGATGCCGAACGGGTGAAACATCGTCAACCCCGCCGCGTGCCCACGGGTGGCATCGTCCTAGCCTACGCAATCCCAGGAGTGTGCCGAGAACGAGGCCTCTCTGCTGGATTGCCTGGAGGGCGTAGTGCGAGCATGACGGGTAGTACCGACACACATCGCCATACAAAGGCGAAATGACCGCGCGGTAGGCCCGAAGGACAATAATCGCCAGGTTGCGAGGGAGAAGGAAAACGAAGCCCGCTGCGTTCTTCACGAGGAGGAAACCCCCAGAAGGCGACGGACCTCTGAACGAAGCTCACCCCAACTCGCATCGGCGGAACCAGGCAGGGCGCGAATAACCACGTCCCCTACTGGTTCAGTCATGATTTCCCTTGCGATTTCTCTGAGCTGTCGACGCACGCGATTTCTCTTCGGTGCGTTTCCTACAGCCTTCGAGGCCACAATTCCGAAGCGGGCTGTTACGCCACGTCCCTTGGATGCAGAAGTGGCCACAACAATTTCCTGAGAAATGCTGTGGCACACAACGAAAGTTCCTGCTTTTCTTCTTCCACGACGAGACACCCGAGTGAAGTCACGGGGATGTGTCAGGCGGTGTGCCCGATCGAGCACGTGCGGAACTAAGCCGAGAGTTCGATGCGGCCCTTGCGACGGCGAGCACCCAAGATGGCGCGGCCTGCGCGGGTACGCATGCGAAGACGGAAGCCGTGCACCTTGGCGCGACGACGGTTGTTGGGTTGGAACGTTCGCTTGCTCATAAGTCAATCTCCAGGAAAACTGATGTCGCGCGTCACTTTAGTGGCGCAAAACAAAGGGATGCACACATGGCATCAACCGATTAAATCTAAGGGGTACGAGGGCTTCCGTCAAACCGAGCGAGGTTGGTGAGTGGAATTATCACCAAGGGAACGCTGATGACGTTGAACGACACACGGGGAATGAAGAAATTTGAGTTGCTGATATCCACAGCTTTCGCTAACGTCTATAAAAGTTATCCCCAGCTGGTGAACCCGTGAATACAGGGATTTTTCCTTATCGGGGGATTATTTCGGTGGATAACTTTCACCCACAGTTGAGGCAGGAAAAAATCATGGACGACGATGAACTACGTTTTGCGTGGTCCAAGATTTTGACGACGCTCACGGAGGACCCCGGGGTAACTCCGCCACTGTACGGGTTTGCCAGCCTGATTGAACCCAAAGGCATCATGGCGGGAACGATCTATCTTGAGGTTCCCAACGACTTCACGCGCAGCATGATCGAGCAACGCCTACGCGCCCCTCTCCTTGGTGCGATTGGTTCCCTCGGCGTCGACACACAAATTACAACGTTCGCTATTGTCGTCAATCCTGACCTTGGCGCGCCATCATCGCCGGACGAGCTCGCCGTAGAAAAAGTTACGGAAGCCCGCAACCCACCAACGGCACCAACCATCATGTCGGCTCCCGAAGAAACCGAATCTCGGCTGAATCCGAAGTACAACTTTGACAGTTTCGTCATTGGCTCCTCCAACCGCTTTGCACATGCCGCCGCGGTTGCGGTGGCCGAGGCGCCCGCCAAGGCCTACAACCCACTCTTCATATACGGAGACTCTGGACTTGGCAAGACGCATCTTCTGCACGCCATCGGTCACTACGCGCAGAGCCTGTACCCCACAATTCGTGTGCGCTATGTGAGTTCCGAAGAATTCACCAACGATTTCATTAACTCCATTGCGAACAACCGCGGGGCGGCTTTCCAATCCCGGTATCGCAACATTGACATCCTGCTGATTGACGACATCCAGTTTCTTCAAGGAAAAGCGGAAACCCAGGAAGCCTTCTTTCACACCTTCAATACCCTCCACGATCACAACAAACAGGTCGTTATCACGAGTGATTTGCCCCCCAAACATCTCACCGGTTTTGAAGACAGAATGAGAACGCGTTTTGAATGGGGCCTCATTACGGATGTCCAGACTCCCGACCTCGAAACCCGGATTGCCATCCTTCGTAAAAAAGCCGAGCGAGAAAAGCTGACCGCCCCAGACGACATCCTGGAATTCATCGCCTCAAAGGTCACAACAAATATCAGGGAGCTTGAAGGCACCCTTATTCGCGTCACGGCATTTGCCACCCTCAACCGCGAGCCCATCAATCTTCCCCTGGTGCAGACGGTCCTCAAAGATCTCATCACACTCGACGAAGACAACATCATTGCTCCGGTTGACATCATTAATACGACGGCGGATTATTTTCGCTTAGGAATTGACGAACTCACAGGGACCTCGCGCGCGCAAGCCATTGCGACGGCTCGCCAAATTGCCATGTATCTATGTAGGGAAATGACAAACCTCTCCCTTCCCAAAATTGGGCAGCTCTTTGGTGGCCGCGATCACACGACCGTCATGCACGCGTGTAAAAAAATTGCGGAATTGATGAAGGAACGGCGATCGATTTACAACCAGGTGACTGAGTTGACCACAAAGATAAAACAGGGGACGGCTTACACGCACAACGGCATGAATTAGGGGTTAACCCTTGTTTTATGCACCTGTGGACAACGTTGTGGATAAAAAAGAAACACGCCGGATAAACCTGTGAACAAGATCGGCTTAGCGGTGGAAAAGGCGCCGGATGAACAACAGCCACGACGAAGCCTTCGCGTAGTTGTTGTACCTCTGCCCACAACTTACAAAGATGTAGTTCCTATTTATTCAGCCGGATCACAAGAGTTATCCACAGTATCCACAGGCGTTAATAAGATTAAAAAGTTAATTAACTAAGAGAAGACAGGAGGATGACATTTGGTGGAGGGCCCCAAGGACTCACCGCGCATGTCATTCAACACCGATAACATAAAGCTCACCCCCCAGTGGGTTCTAACAGGAGGTCAAGCAGGTGAAGTTCCAGGTCAACAGAGACGTCCTCAGTGAGGCTGTCTCGTTTGCGGTAAAGCTGCTTCCTGCCCGCACAACATTGCCGATCCTCAGTGGAGTCCTTATTGAGGCCGGCACCGATGGGCTCGTGTTGTCGTCCTTCGACTACGAGGTCTCGACGCAGACAAAAATTGCTGCCGCTGTTGAAAGCGAGGGTCGGGCCCTTGTTTCGGGACGCTTGCTCTCAGAAATTGCCAACCGCCTCCCAAATGCGCCCGTCACATTTGAGACCATTGACTCGCGAATTCACGTCACCTGCGGTCAAGCGAACTTCACCTTGTTGTCAATGCCCGTTGATGAGTATCCAACGATTCCCCAGGTTGAAGGCGAGACGGGCATTATTCCCGCCGAGGACTTTGCTGCCGCTGTTGCCCAGGTCGCCGTTGCTGCGTCGCGCGACGATGTCACACCCGTGATCACTGGCGTTCAGTTAGAAATTTCTGGAACGAACCTGTCCATGATTGCCACAGACCGTTACCGGGTCGCCATCCGTGATATTCCTTGGGAATCACGAAGCAGCCAAGGGGACATCGCAGCACTGGTTCCTGCTCGCACCATCCAAGAAATTGGCAAGACATTTGGTCACGGCGGAAATATTTCCATCTCCATCACAAATAAAGATGATCGAGAACTAATTGCCTTCACCGCTGATAACAAGACGGTCACCTCATTACTAATTAAGGGAAATTTTCCTCCCGTCAAACGGCTCTTTCCCGAGACTGTTGAAAATTATGCCGTAGTGAGCACGAGCGATCTTATTGAAGCGACGCGACGTGTAAAGCTTGTGGTGGAGCGTGAGGCCGCCTTGAGATTTACCTTCGAAAACAACTCCCTGACGTTGGAAGCCATCGGTGGTGAGCAGGCTCAAGCATCAGAAACAATTGATGCGGCAATCACTGCGCCGGCACAGGTCGTCGTTTCGCTGAAGCCCGACTTTCTTCTTGATGGGCTCGGTGCTGTGCACTCAGAGTTCACTCGCATTGCGTTTACATCCGTTGACAACCCCGGCAAGCCAGGACCGGTACTCATTACGAGCCAGACGTCTAAAGAGAGCAACTCAGAGAACCCCTACCGTTATCTCTTGCAGCCCAACTTGCTCCTGCGCTAAATAAGCTGACAACAACGCTGAGAGTTTTTCCATGCGAGTGAGTTCGATTAGTCTTCGGGATTTTCGCAACTACGCCGAAGCTGACATTACGGTCGAAGACGGATGCGTTGTTCTCGTGGGTTCCAACGGCCAGGGAAAAACAAATCTGGTCGAGGCACTTAATTTCCTATCAACTCTCGGGTCCCACCGGACCTCTGTTGAAAGCGCGATGATTCGCAGCGGACAAAACGCCGCGATTATTCGAGTTCACCTGGCGCATCAGGATCGACAAATCTTGCTCGAGGCTCAACTCAATCGTGACGGTGCCAACAAGGCCCAGTTCAATAGAGGTGCTGCCAAGCTCCGGGATTTTCCCCGTTACATCGCGACGGTTCTCTTCGCGCCAGAAGACCTGATGTTGATTCGCGGCGACCCAGCTAATCGCCGCAAGTTTCTGGACGATCTCATCGTTGCGCGAGTGCCGCGTCTTTACTCGGTCTTGAGTGATTACGATCGCGCACTTAAACAGCGAAACACGCTACTGAAGACGGCCAGGCTTGCGGCAGGTGGCATCGACAAACTGACGACGCTAGACATCTGGGATGATCGGCTCGTCACCCTCGGCTCGGAAATTATGGTCGAGCGGCAACGTCTGATTCGAGACCTATCTACTCCGGTTATGATGGCCTATCGATCCATCGCCGGGGACTCCCACTCTCCGCAGTTGATGATGAAAGAAAGCATCTCGGTTGTTGGGCCAGACGGTCATCGAGACGATGAGCGCGCCGGTCATTCCGATTCCGCGGCTGGTAATTCGGCAATCCACAGCGTCGCCGCGACGGCGCGAGCTTTTTCGAGGGTCCTAGCGGCGGAACGCTCGGCCGAAGTTGATCGGGGGGTGACGCTTTTTGGGCCTCACCGGGACGACGTCGAATTTTCTCTCAACGGGTTACCCACGAAGGGATACGCGAGCCACGGCGAGACGTGGTCTTACGCCTTGTCTCTTCGGTTGGGGGCGGCTCGGCTACTACGCGAGGAATCCGTTCTCGGGGACCCCATTCTTATCCTCGACGACGTGTTCGCTGAGCTGGATACGTCACGGAGAGAGCGCCTCGCGACGGCGGTTAGTGACTTCGAGCAGGTGTTCATAACGGCCGCTGTTCGACACGATGTTCCCGAGTCTCTGCTCCAGCAAGTCTTCTCCGTCGATCGGGGAACAATTGCGAGGACGCAGGAATGACAAACAACGAGAACCCGGGCGGACAGAATTCACCGAAGGCAAATAGTCTCGCTGGAGACCACAATTCATCCGAAATGTTTCACGTGAAACAAACAGAGCGCGAAGAAAATTCTGTCCTGGAGCCTGTCCCGGAGCCTTCCCTGGAACCCGGGCCAGCCGCGGAGCCCGTGGAGCTGGTGCCGCCAGCCGGCTCAGTGGAGACAGCGGAGACAACGGAGTCGTCAACAATGTATGGGCGGCTCAAGTCCAAGGCGACGGGGGTCCCCTTTAACTCGCGGCGCAAGGGCGGCCCGCGCCAACGCCGCGACCTGGATACCCCCGGGGAGGCCCCCTTCACGCCCGGCCGGGACCCGCGCGGGCTTGGATCTGTATTGGATAATCTCACCGCGGATCTCGGGTGGACGTCGACACTGGCCAAGTCCGAGCTTTTGGTCTCTTGGGCGGACGTCGTCGGTGCCGATATCGCCGCCCGCACTCAACCCGTCGCGATTGAAGAGCACACCCTTACGGTCTCGTGTGAATCAACGGCGTGGGCGACTCAGCTGCGCTTGATGAGTTCGGACATCTTGACAAAAATTATTCAGCGCTACCCTGGGGCCGACGTGACGAGCATCCGCTTTCAGGGGCCTAACGCGCCCTCCTGGAAAAGGGGTCCCAGATCAATTCCAGGGCGCGGCCCTCGCGATACTTACGGCTAGGGACACAAAACAGGTCAACCGCCCACAAAAAAGGCCTCAGATAGGCGTTTATCCCCCCGTGAGACCCCCTCGCTTGGTAGACTGAGGGGTCATCAAGTGACGGATATGGAGCCACCGATATATATGTCAGCTGAGTCTGCAAAGGCCACGTCCGAGAGCGAATACGGCGCAAGCAATATTCAAGTGCTTGAAGGTCTTGAAGCCGTTCGTAAGCGTCCGGGAATGTACATCGGGTCAACGGGCCCCCGAGGTCTCCACCACCTTGTTTCTGAAATTGTGGATAACTCAGTTGATGAGGCACTGGCCGGTCACTGCGACAACATCCAAATTTTTATGCGCGCCGACGGCGGCATCCGGGTCATCGACAATGGCCGAGGTATTCCCGTCGACGTGCACCCCGTCGAGAAGAAGTCGACCGTTGAGGTTGTTCTCACGATCCTGCACGCCGGTGGAAAATTCGGCGGGGGCGGCTACGCCGTTTCAGGTGGTCTCCACGGCGTGGGTAGCTCCGTTGTCAATGCTCTGTCGCGCGACCTCGACGTCGAGGTCCACCGCCAGGGATTTGTCTGGACCCAGCACTATCAAAACGGTGTGCCGGATGCACCTCTCGCCCAGGGTGGAAAGTCTGATCTGTCAGGAACGACCATCACCTTCTGGCCGAGCCCCGATATTTTCGAGACCGTCGAGTTCGACTTCGAAACACTACGCGCACGCTTCCAGCAAATGGCCTTCCTTAATAAGGGACTGCGACTGACGCTCACCGACGAGCGCGAAGTCGATGAAGAGGGCAAGCACGTTGTTGTCTCCTATATGTATGCGAACGGCCTCGTCGATTACGTGCAGTACCTCAACGACATCAAGAAGAACGATCTCGTGCACCCCGAGATTATTTCGTTTGAGTCAGAAGACAGTGACAAGACGATGGCCCTCGAAGTGGCCATGCAATGGACGACCGCGTATTCGGAAAGCGTCCACACGTACGCCAACACGATTAACACGCACGAGGGCGGAACCCATGAAGAGGGATTCCGCGCAGCGTTGACGACTCTTATTAATAAGTACGCGCGCGAGAAGGGCATCCTGAAAGAAAAGGATGAGAACCTCTCGGGCGATGACGTACGCGAAGGTCTCACCGCTGTTATTTCGATCAAGCTCGCAGAGCCACAATTCGAAGGTCAGACGAAGACCAAGCTTGGGAACACGGAAGCTAAGGCATTCGTTCAGCGCATCGCGACCGATCATCTCAACGACTGGTTCGGTCGCAACCCCGTTCAAGCCAAAGAGGTTATTCGCCGAGCACTACTGTCGGCCTCGGCTCGAATGGCTGCCCGCAAGGCGCGCGAGACGGCGCGACGCAAGGGACTTCTTGAGGGTGGCGGCATGCCGGGCAAGCTCAAGGACTGCCAGAGCAAAGACCCCGCGCTTTCCGAAATCTTCATTGTTGAGGGTGACTCGGCCGGTGGTTCCGCGGTGCAGGGTCGCGACCCCGAGACGCAGGCCATCTTGCCTCTGCGAGGCAAAATCCTGAACGTCGAAAAGGCGCGCCTCGATCGCGCGTTGGGCAACAACGAAGTCCAAGCCATGATCACTGCTTTCGGTGGGGGAATCGGCGAAGAGTTCAACGGCGACAAAGTTCGGTACCACAAGATCGTTTTGATGGCGGATGCCGACGTCGATGGCCAGCACATCACGACACTGCTGCTGACTCTCTTGTTCCGTTACATGCGTCCCCTCGTAGACCTCGGTTACGTGTACCTCGCGCAGCCGCCGCTGTACCGCTTGAAGTGGTCGAACGCCGCCCACCAATATGTCTACAGCGACGAAGAGCGCGACGTCATGTTGGTCGAGGGTCAGGCCAACGGCAAGAAGATTCCCCGCGATAACGGAATTCAGCGTTACAAGGGTCTGGGTGAGATGGACTACCGCGAACTGTGGGACACCACCATGAACCCCGAGACGCGAACCCTCCTGCAGGTCACCCTGGCAGATGCCGCTGCCGCCGATGAAACTTTTTCAACCCTGATGGGCGAGGACGTCGAATCGCGACGCAACTTCATCCAGCAAAACGCGAAGGACGTGCGTTTCCTTGACATCTAGTATCGACAACACCGCAACAACAGACGAGAACGGCGGCAACCGCGTTCAGCAGGTTGACCTCAAGCTGGAGATGCAACGCTCCTACCTCGACTATGCAATGAGCGTCATCGTGGGCCGCGCACTTCCCGACGTTCGTGACGGCCTCAAGCCTGTGCACCGTCGCGTGATCTACGCGATGTACGACGGCGGCTACCGCCCCGATAAGGCATTCTCCAAGTGCGCCCGCGTCGTCGGCGATGTCATGGGTCAGTTCCACCCCCACGGTGACAGCGCCATCTACGACGCTCTCGTTCGTTTGGTACAGCCTTGGAGCCTTCGCTACCCACTGGCCCTCGGCCAAGGAAACTTCGGTTCGCCCGGTAACGACTCCGCTGCTGCTCCGCGATACACCGAGACCAAGATGGCCCCACTCGCTCTTGAGATGGTGCGCGACATTGACGAAGACACCGTCAATTTTCAAGACAACTACGACGGCCGCACGCAAGAGCCCGCCATCTTGCCCGCACGGTTCCCCAACCTGTTGGTCAATGGATCCGTCGGTATCGCCGTGGGTATGGCCACGAATATTCCCCCGCATAACCTTCGTGAGGTCGCCGCCGGCGCACTGTGGGCCTTGGCCAATCCGGATGCGACGCGCGAGGAGCTTCTCGAAGCGCTCATCGCTCGCATCAAGGGCCCAGACTTTCCCACCGGTGCTCAGATCTTGGGCATCAAGGGAATTCAAGATGCGTACCGCACTGGCCGTGGTTCCATCACGATGCGTGCTGTCGTTTCTGTTGAAGAGATTCAGAACCGCAACTGCCTCGTCATCACGGAGCTGCCGTACCAGGTCAACCCTGACAACTTGGCGATCAAGATTGCTGATCTCGTTAAGGATCAAAAGATCACGGGCATTGCTGACATTCGCGATGAGACTTCGGGCCGAACCGGTCAGCGCTTGGTCATCGTTCTCAAGCGTGACGCTGTCGCCAAGGTCGTTCTGAACAACCTGTACAAGCACACGCAGCTGCAAGAAAACTTCGGCGCGAACATGCTTGCCATCGTGGATGGGATTCCGCGCACCTTGGCTCTGGATGGATTCATCACCCACTGGATCGATCACCAGATTGACGTCATCGTGCGTCGCACGCAGTTCCGGTTGCGCAAGGCCGAAGAGCGCATGCACATCTTGCGCGCGTACCTCGCGGCTCTCGCCGTTCTTGATGATGTGATTGCGTTGATTCGCAAGAGCAACTCCGTTGAGGATGCGCGCGATGGCCTCATCGACCTGCTCAAGATTGACGAGCTTCAGGCTCGTGCGATCCTCGAATTGCAGCTGCGACGTTTGGCTGCTCTCGAGACGCAGAAGATCATGGACGAGGCCGCCGAGCTCGAAGGCCAGATCGGCGAGTACAACGCGATCCTCGCGAACCCCGCACGCCAGCGCACCATCGTTACCGAAGAACTCACCGACATCGTTGATCGCTACGGCGACGACCGTCGTTCGGAGATCATGTTCGGTTTCGACGGCGACATGAGCGTCGAAGACCTCATCCCCGAAGAAGAGATGGTCATCACCGTTACCCGGGGTGGCTACATCAAGCGCACGCGCAGCGACAACTACCGCAGCCAGCACCGCGGCGGTAAGGGAGTCAAGGGTGCGCAGTTGCGCGCCGATGACGTCGTCGAACACTTCTTCGTCACGACCACGCATCACTGGTTGTTGTTCTTCACGAACACCGGTCGGGTCTACCGCGCCAAGGCGTACGAGGTGCAAGAGGCCGGTCGCGATGCGAAGGGTCAGCACGTTGCCAACCTTCTCGCCCTCGCACCGGAGGAGCAGATCACGCAGATTCTCGACATCCGTGATTATGAGGCCGCCAAGTACTTGGCACTGGCTACGCGCGACGGGTTGATCAAAAAGACGGCGCTCACGGAGTACGACACCAACCGCTCCGGTGGCATCATCGCCATCAAGTTGCGCGAGGGCGACGAGCTCGTCTCCTCTCTTCTCATCGACGAAGACTCCGACGTTCTGTTGGTGTCGCGCAAGGGAATGAGCATCCGCTTCACAGCGACCGATGAGGCACTGCGTCCCATGGGGCGTTCGACATCCGGTGTTATCGGCATGCATTTCCGCGGCGAAGATACGTTGCTGGATGCGTCGGTCGTCACCAATGATGGTTATGTGTTCGTCGTGACCGAGGGTGGCTATGCCAAGCGCACCGCGGCCGATCAGTACCGTACGCAAAACCGCGGCGGTCTCGGAATCAAGGTTGCCAAGCTCAGTGAGGACCGCGGAGATCTCGTGGGTGCGCTGATTGTGGATGATGACGACGAGGTTCTGGTTGTTCTCGAATCGGGCAAGGTTGTTCGCTCGTCCATCGCCGAGGTTCCCGCAAAGGGCCGCGACACGATGGGTGTTGTGTTCGCTCGTTTTGCCGAGGAAGACCGTATCTTGGCTATTGCGAAGAACTCCGAACGCAACCTTGTTGATCTCGACGAGGACGCGGAAGGTGCCGAAGGGGCTGAGGTCGAAGTGGCTGGTTCCACGGAGGCAACAGGGTCAGTAGCAGAGAACACTGACGTAATCGAGAATGACGACACAGCTGCAGGGGGCCAAGGCGACGATGAGTAACACCATGAAGAGAATCTCCAGCAAGATTCCCAAACCCAGTAGGGGCCCAGAGCTCAAGCAAGTAAGACTGAAACTCGTCTACATCGACTTCTTCTCTGCTTTGAAGCTCTCGTTTCTGCTCGGGGTTGCTCAGGCCGTTGTCGTCATCGTTGCATCGTTCCTGTTGTACATGGTCTTCGTTCAGACGGGAATCTTTGACCGCGCCAACACGGTGGCAGGTCAGGTCTTAGGTGGCCAACAATTCAACATTAAAGATGTCATTTCTGTGGGTAATGTCCTGGGTTTCTCTGCGCTGGTAGCGGGAATCAACTTGGTCATCATCACGGTTTTGGGCGCTGTGTGTGCCGTGATTTACAACGCGGCAGCAAAAATCGTCGGTGGTTTGTCCGTAGGATTCACCAACCAATAGTGACTCGATTTAGACAAACGGCAGAACTCCGGTAGTCTCATCCTTGGTCAAAAAAGGGGCTATAGCTCAGGTGGTTAGAGCGCTTCACTGATAATGAAGAGGTCCCAGGTTCAAGTCCTGGTAGCCCCACAAGTTTCTCGTCTGAGATACTTAACTGCAGTACGGGGCCTTAGCTCAATTGGTAGAGCGCCTGCTTTGCAAGCAGGAGGTCAGGAGTTCGATTCTCCTAGGCTCCACAAACGAAAAAGAACCTCCCTTATAGGGGAGGTTCTTTTCGTTTGCGGCACTTACACGGTGAATCGAACCCGAAGGGGGAGATGGGCCCCCGTTAGCGGCGTCGCGAACGCAAAGCGTTCGCAGCCTGGCTAGTAGGGGACTCCGTAGGCTCGACGCAACAGAGCCCTGGAGATTACGCTGGACGTATGGCCTCCACAGATCCGCGCGATAAGCATGGCCGCTTGAAGCGCAAACCGGTCGAGATGACCCCGGACATCAAGCAGGCCCTGGAGTCCGCGGGACTGCGTGCTGACTTTGACCACCGCCCGCCCTATCAGCGCAATGAATATCTTGCGTGGGTGACCCGGGCCGAGCATCCTGATATTCGGGCAAAACGCCTGAAGCAGATGCTCGATGAGCTCGGCAAGGGCGGCCTCTACATGCGGGCGGATGACCCCGCGTCGCGCAAGTAACAAAATCTTGCTTTGCGTCAGAATGGTCGCATGTATTCGGCAGCGTTCATCTTTCAGCCCGGCACGTACGACGCGGAGTTTCATCGACTCGACGCTCTCATCGACGAGGTCGCACATTCTCTCCCGGGGTTCCTCGGTTCAGAAACGTGGGTCTCGCAAGACGGTCTCACGAGGAACGCCACGTATTACTGGACAGACCTCGAGACCCTGCGGGTCTTTTCGCAGCATCCAGATCACCTAGAAGCAAAGCGCAACTACGCGAAATGGTATGACGGGTACCACGTCATCATTAGCAAGGTTGAGCGCGTGTACGGCGACGGGAACCTGCAGCACCCCACGTCTCAGGCGTGAGGTGCTTTGTGCCGAGACGCACGCAAACCGAAGGCCAAGCCTCCGGACGGCAGGACGACTAGTCCAAAGGCACAGAGAATGGCAATCCATTCGCCAGTTGCCAGGCTGACCCAGAAACCGAGCGAGATCATGACCACGCTGTAAAAAATTGCCGCAAACCATATGCGGCGCGAGAACACAGATGTTCTTCCTGTTGTCATGCTTCGACGCTACGGCGGAGTTTGGCGTGCAGCAACCTCGTTTAGGGAAGAGTAAGCGGGTCCTCAGGTGGTGCCGCGAGCATCCGACCTCAGCGTTCAGCCATCAACGAATTGGCGGTTGCCGTCGACGAGGGTGTGAGTGGTAGCTTCCAAGGAGGCGCTTGTATTCGAGCGACTTTATTGGGGGGCCATCATGACGGGTAATGCTGAACAGAACGAATCGAAAGTTGAACCAGTAAATACGGTCTCTTCGGGGGCAGTATTTTGCAGCGGTTGCGGCAAGGCACTAGTCGCGTCGTCGGCGTTCTGCCCCGGCTGTGGCACTCCCCGGGCAAACTCACTTCCGACGGCAGTCGCGATGGCGCCGATTATCGGCACGGCCTATTACGGTGCTCCCATTGGAAGGCCGCTGGTGAAATCCAAAACTACAGCCGTTGTCTTGGCGGTTTTCCTAGCCTTTTGGACCTGGCTCTACTCGTATAAAACGGACGCGTGGAAGTTCTGGGTGGGACTACCCGTATATGTTCTTGGTTTCATCCTCACGCCGATTGGCGTGGGATTCTTCTTGACATTCGGAATTCACATTTGGGCGATCATCGATGCTGCCGTGAAGCCAGCAATTTACTATGACCGTTACTGGGAACCCAAGGTTCCAATCGCAATCTATGGAAATTGATCAGGCCACTTAGAGGTGCGCGGGAGTATCCCGATTGAGCGGGTCCTCCGGTGCATGCCGCGAGTGCAGAGACGTTATTGCTCGTCGTCGCGAAGGTCGTCGTGCTCGTCGTCCTCCGCTTGGTTCAGCAGAGAGTTGCGCAGCGTCTGGTCGGCCTCGAGGGTGAGGGCGAGAGTCGCGGTCAGGAGCTCGTGCACTGTTTCGGACTTCAGCAGATCCATTTGGTCGAGCTGGCCGACAGGGAGGATGCCGGCGATCTGCCAGGACGAGGCAACCGGGTCATCGGAGAGTTCGATGCTGGGGTCCCAGGGGAGGTCACCGAACTCGCTGGCAAAGGCCAGGAGGCGGCGTACCTGTGTTTCGACCTCGACGCGGAGGGGTTCGTCTTCGATGTTCCACTCCAGCTCGGGGAGAAACTCGACGCTGGCCTGAGGGTAGGGAAACTCCGCCATCCACTCTGTTACGCGAAAGCGCTGGCCTCCGGCCGCTACGAGGCCCATGAAGTCCTCTGAGGAGCCAATTTGAGCGACGCGTGCCGTGGTTCCCAAGGCGAAGCGCTTTTCGCCGCCACCGACCTCTTGACCACGCTCAATGAGCACAATTCCGAACTCGGGGTCTTCGGCTTCCATCATGTCGCCGAGAAGCTTTAGGTATCGCTCTTCGAAAATGCGCAAAGTGATGGGCATGTGCGGAAACAGCACGGACCCCAGGGGGAACATCGGCATCATGACCACAGTGACAGCAAACTACTCGTCTTCAGAAACCCAGAGTTCGTCATCAGCGCGGAAGGTCTGCCATGCGACATACCCGATTCCGATGACGGCGGCGGCGAGGATGCCCAGACCGATGTACTTTCCGGCACCCGCAGACTTGGCAACGGGAACCACGAGCGGACGGGCCTTGGACGCGAGGGACGTTACTCGAGAGGCAACCTGGCCCAATCGCTGATCGCGAGCGGCGTCGATGACCGACAGGGTCGAGCCAATAACGGCAGCGACGGAAGGCAAGACGTCATCGACAAGCTTGTCGCGCGTGTTGCGGGCAGTTGACCGGGCACCACGGGCGACCCGCGGGATGACCTCTTCAGAGGTGACGCGCCCTAGTTCGCGGCTGGCCTCGCGCACAACGGTGGCGGCATGAGCGAGAACGCGCTGCTGCTCGTGTAAAAGTTCTTCCGCGTGAAGCTTCAGTACTTCTGCTTCACTCATGTTCTTTCGTGACGAACCCATGTGACCCCTCCAATGGCGGCAATCTGATGGTTCCATCCTCCCACTGTTCTCCCTGAAAGTGACCTGAGTAAATGGTGCGAGTGCTGAGGAGGCGGTGTGAAAGAATTAGCACATGCCTATTCACACTGCAGTAGCAACCATGAACACCACGCTTGGCCCCATCAAGGTGAACCTTTACGGTCACCAGGCGCCTAAGACGGTCAAAAACTTCGTTGGCCTTGCCACGGGGGAGATCGAGTGGACCAACCCTAAGACCGGTAAGAAGAGCAACGACCCGCTGTACAACGGCGTTATCTTTCACCGCATCATCCCCGAGTTCATGATTCAGGGTGGCGACCCCCTCGGCACCGGTACCGGCGGCCCCGGCTACCAGTTCGATGACGAAATCAACTCAGAGCTCAACTTTGTCGAGCCTTACATCTTGGCTATGGCTAACGCCGGTACCCAAGGTGGCAAGGGCACCAACGGTTCACAGTTCTTCATCACGATTGCTCCCACCACGTGGTTACAGGGCAAGCACACGATCTTCGGTGCCGTTGTTGACGAGGAGAGCCGCAAGATTGTCGACCAGTTGGGCGTCGTTGCTACGGATGGTCGCGACCGCCCCCTCACCGACGTCATCATTGAGTCGATCACCGTCGAAGCTGTTTAGCTTCTTCGCGATCAGCTAACGACGACTTTTTACGACAGCACCTCGTGACTCTTCCCTCATCGTCTTCTGGCGTGGAACCTGCTCCTCGTGGGTGCTACCGCCACAGTGACCGACCCACGTACATCGTGTGTCAACGCTGCTCAAGGCCGATTTGTGTGGACTGCCAGACGCAGGCTGCTGTCGGTGTGATTTGCCCGGAGTGCCGGGGTGCCCAACGCGCCGCGGCTCCCCGGCGCTCTTTTCGCTCCTACTTTCGCGTAGCGGGAACGAACACCCCTGTCGTGACGCTGTCGATTATTGCGCTCACCGTCTTCGTCTTCTTATTGCAACTGATTCCCTGGCTTGGGGTCACGGATGCGTTGGCCTACGCCCCCGCATACTCTGGCATGGCAATCCCGGGTTATGCCCCCGTGCCGTTTGAGCCGTGGCGCATGATGACGTCGGTCTTCACGCATTCAACGGGATTCATCTTCCACGTTCTGCTCAATATGTACACCCTGTGGATCTTCGGCCAAATCCTGGAGTCCATGCTGGGTCGCGCGCGATTCCTCACGTTGTACTTGGCTGCCGGCCTCGCGGGTTCTGTCGGCGTGATGTTCTTGGCTACTCCAGAGACGTTTGTCGTGGGGGCATCCGGCGCCATCTTTGGGCTCCTCGGCGCATTCCTCGTTATTCAGCGCAAGCTCGGCGGCAATACGACATCACTGCTGATTCTGGTGGGCATCAACCTGTTGATGGGTTTCTTGCCGGGCTTGAATGTGGCGTGGCAAGCACACCTAGGTGGGCTTATTGGCGGAGTGCTTCTCGGCCTCGTCTTTGTGCAGACGCGGCGAATTAATCAGCAACGCGCTCAGGTGGGGTGGACGATCGCTATCATCGCGGGACTCTTGGTGCTGAGCTTCTCGCACGCCCCGCTCTTCGCGTAAAGCGGAGAACTTATCCACAGGTTATCCACATGGGGAGAATTACACCGGTGTAACTCAGGCCCGCGAGAGCTTCTCGCCGAGGAATGGCCCCGGGTTTGGGGGGCCGTTTTTGCGGACTAGCGCCAGCGCGTCGTCATCAGGAAGCCGATGAAGGCAATCCCGAATCCGACCAAAATGTTCCAGGCGCCCAAGGTGGGAACGGGCAATGCGCCTTGGCTGATGTAGAAAACGATGATCCAAACCAAGCCCAGCAGCATGAAGCCGAACATGACGGGTTTGAACCACACGGGATTGGGGGTGTCGCTCGCGCTGCCCTCGATTGAACGGGGAGCCTTTGAGCGTGTCTTTGATCCAGCCATAGTGTGTGAAAGTCTAGCGGATGGCCCGGTCCTGACGCTCAGCGAAGGCTCAAGAACGATGTAAGGACTGCGTCTAAACTTATTCACGTGAGTGATGAAAACGAAGAAACCACAGCGGATGCCTCTGCGGTAGCGACGCCCCCTCAGGGCAGGCGCGCGGCCAAGCGTGCCAGTAAAGATGCTGGTAAAGCTGCTGGTAAAGATACCGGCAAGGATGCTGGCAAAGATGCTGGCAAAGATGCGGGTAACACGTCGTCGAGCAAGGCCTCGTCTCGTTCCTCGGCTCGTTTCTCGGCAGTTCTCGGCGTCGTCGGAGAATCGCTCATTACAATCGGCGCCATTGTGCTGCTCTTCTTGGTGTGGCAGCTCTACATCAATAACGCCGTTCTCGCCGGCCAGCAGGCGAACATCACGAAAGATCAGGCTCTGGCGTGGGCAACGGTGACCCCCAGTCCTGCTGCGTCGAACGCTCCCGAACAAACAGACTTTGGCCCTCCTCCGGTGATGGCGCCCGTGGGCGAAGGCGCACAATTTGGCATTCTTTACATTCCCCGCCTGGGGCCCGACTCGCAGCGCGCGGTTCGAAATAGTGTCAATCCGATCTCCGTCTTGAACCACGGATACTTTGGTCACTACCCAAATACTCAGTGGCCAGGGGAACCTGGCAACTTTGCGATGGCGATTCACCGCACGGGATGGGGAAGCAGCTTTGCCGATTCCCCGAAGCTTGAGGCGGGCGACAAGATTTACCTGGAGACGGCGGACGGGTACTACATTTACACGTTCCGGAACAATGAGTTTGTTCTTCCGACGGCGGTAGATGTCGTGTTACCGGTGCCTGGGTCACACGCGCCATCCGCGGGTCAAATGCTCATTACGATCACAACCTGTAACCCGCTTCTGGGTGATGCGGAACGCATGATTAGCTATGGCGTCTTTGAGTCCTGGCGTCCCCGTTCGGCCGGCCCACCCCCGGCAATTGCCGCCATTGTTGCCAAGGAGGCTAACTAATGTACGCCGCTCTGTGGAAGATTATTCCGGGCCCCCTCTGGGTTCGCATCCTGATCGCCGTCGTGGCGGCAGCGGCCGTGGTCGCGGCACTCATGATGTACGTTTTTCCGTGGGTCGACGCGTATATCAGCCCGAAAGATGTCACGGTTAAGTAATGACTCGAATTCTTGTTATCGATAACTACGACAGCTTTGTCTACACGCTCAATGGATACCTCCAGGAGTTGGGTGCCCAGACAGACGTTGTGCGAAATGACCAGATTGCACCTGCCGAACTCGATGCCACCATTGCGCGTTACGACGGTGTGCTCGTCTCGCCCGGCCCGGGCAAGCCCGCGGACGCTGGCGTTTCTGTCGCGGCCGTTCTCTCCGCGGCGAAGCAGGGTATTCCATTGTTGGGGGTCTGCCTCGGGCATCAGGCCATCGCCGAAGCATTCGGTGCAACAGTGACCAACGCCGACGAATTGATGCACGGCAAAACCTCTGTGATTACGCATGATGGCGGCGATTTTTACACGGATGTTCCCCAACCCTTCACGGCAACGCGGTACCACTCGTTGGCTGTCGTTGCCGAAACGGTTCCGGATGTTTTGACGGTAACCAGCCGCACCGCCGGCGGGGTCATCATGGGACTACAGCACGAGAGCGCCCCCATTTACGGCGTTCAGTTCCACCCCGAATCCGTTCTCACGGAAGGCGGCTATTCAATGCTGGGCAACTGGCTCGAGACGACGGGGCTTGCCGGTGCCGCCGAGGCCGCAAAAACCAAGAACCCCCTGATTACGCGTTCTTAACCGTTGCAGTAGGTCAACGTCACAGCAATCCCCTGGGTGACCTGACCCGCGGGAACGGATTGCCGGTTGACGACGAGCTCTGCGGTTTTGGGGCAGGCAGGATCAGCGGTCACGGTCGGTGACAGCATGAGCGAAGGCCCACGCAGCAGGTCGGTCGCGGCTTTCAATGCCATACCGCTCACACTCGGAAGTTCAATGTGACCGTTGGAGACCAGAAGGGTCACGAGGCTACCTTCCTCCGCCTCGGTCCCCGCTGCCGGAGTGGTGCCAATCGTCACATTCTCTTTGACGTTCGGGGAATTCTGAGGAGTCAGCGATCCCTGTTTTAGCTTTGCGGCGATGAGGGCAGCCGTCGCATCCGCGGTTGTCATACCGGCCGTCACGGGAACGGTTACCTTTGCCAGCCCTGCCGAAACATAAACAACGACGGAAAGGCCAGAGTCAACAATGGAACCGCTTGCCGGTTCGCTGCGAGTGATGAGATCCTTCTTGATGGTGGAGCTTGTTTCTGAACCCTCCACAGCCACAAGATTGACCTGTTGGAGGGCCGCTGCGGCCTCGAAGTAGTTCATGCCCTTGACATCAGGCACGGTTCGACTGGAACTCGGGAAGAAGTCACCCGGGGCGATATTCACAACCCACACGCTCATTCCCACAATGGCCACCATGGCAACCAGCGTTGCCAGAATGCCGAAGACAACCCGATTTCTTTGTGGCTGGCGACGCTTCGTTATTTCAAAGCGGGGTTGAGTGTTCAATCCCGTGCCGAAGAGATCCTTGAAATCTTGGGGAAGGACAGGTTTCGAGGCGACGGGGCGGCCACCGTTGGCGAGAGGGCCCAGAAGAAGATCAACGTCATCGGGACCGACTGCGGGGGCGGGGATATGCCCGGCGGCGGCGAGACCCAGCTCGCGGGCAAAGGCTGCCGCAGAGGGATAACGGTCGTCACGGTTTTTCGCGAGGGCCTTCAGAACGACATAGTCGAGAGCCGGAGAAACGCGGGAGTTCAGGGTGCTCGGCGCATCGGGAATCTCGTGAATGTGACGATGGGCGACAATGAGCGCGGTGTCGCCAGAAAACGGCGCAGCGCCGGTCAACATTTCGAAGAGCACGACACCGATGGCATAGACGTCGGTTCGCGCATCGACGCTTTCGCCGCGGGCCTGCTCAGGAGAGAAATAGGCCGCTGTTCCCAAGATGGCGGTTGTCTGGGTGATGTCGGTAAAGGCATCGGTGATGGCTCGGGCAATGCCGAAGTCCAGTACCTTCACCTGGCCGCTGCGCGCGATCATGATGTTGCGAGGCTTCACATCTCGGTGAACGACGCCGGCCTGGTGGGCATACTCGATGGCAGCCAAAATTTCGGCCGTGACGCGGGTAGCTTCTGAAACCTTCAGCGGACCTCGAGCGATAATGCTGGAGAGCTCGAGCCCTTCCACAAACTCCATGACGATGAAGGGGATCTTTGTTTGCGTGCCGTCATCCGCTATCTGCACATCATCACCCGCGTCAAAGACCCGCACGATGTTGGGGTGCGACATTTTTGATGCGGAGTGGGCCTCTTGCTTGAAACGGGTGCAAATCTTGCTGTCTTTGGCGAGCTCGGGGCGCAGGAGTTTGACGGCAACGCGACGACCGAGGGTGATGTCGCGGGCGACAAAAACCTCACCCATGCCGCCACTGCCGATGTTCTTGCCTAGCTCGTAGCGCCCACCAATAACGCGTTCACCGTTTGTCATGCCATGCCCCCCAAAAACGCTCCATATGCCTTAAGTGCCACCTCATCGTCGCTGCTGTTCGGGCTAGAGGCCCGTCAACGTGACCGTGAGCGTAGCGGCGGGGGAAAGACCGGACTGCAAGGGACCACAGCCAACCTGGTAGGTAACAGGGTGATCCATACCGATGGGCCCCGGTACCGTGAGGTTGAAGGTGGTGACGCCTCCGGCAACGGTTCCTGCGCTCGCACCATCAAAGAAGATGGAGTAGCCAGAAACGGCGGAACCTGAGGGGCAATCAGCGTATGCCGGCCACGTCACGACAACCACGTCGCCCGGCTTTGCTGTTGTCGTCGTCGTGCCGTCCAACAGCGGAGCGGAACCCGGGGCGGCAACAACGGGAACGGGGCCATAGACCTTGACAGCAATGGTGGTTCCCTTTGCCACAGTGGGTCCGGATGGTGTGATGCCGTAGACGAAGCCCACGGTCGCTGGATCGAGCGCGGCGGTGCCATCAACCCGGTTGACGTTCATCCCCAAGGTCGTCAGTGATGCCGAGACTTGATCGAACGGCTTGCCGATGTAGTCACCCTCGACGATGGCGGCCGTGGTCGGCGTCGGCGTTGTGCTCGGCGTGCGGGCCGGGGTCGTGTTCGGCGTGTTCGCTGGAGTGGAATTCGACGAGGAGGATGCGGGGGCGGGGGCGGGCGTTCCGCCGGAAACAAGGGCGTAGACGGCACCGGCAAGAACGAGCACCAGCACACCGATGAGAGCGATGAGAGGCCAGGTCCAGGGACTGCGCTTCTTGGCTTCGAGTTCTACCGCGCCGGTTGGTGCGGGCAGGTTGAGCACCGTGGTCGCCCCGGTCTCGAGGGTGCGGTCCATGACCATCGTGGCGTCAGAGACGGGAACTCCACCGAGAACGGCAGGAACGGCAAGAGCCGCACCCTGGAGGTCGCCGCGGCGCAGAGCCTGAGCGGCACGTGCCAAGTTTGCGGCTGACGCAGGGCGCTCCGAGGGCTTCTTCGAAATGCACGAGAAGACTAGGTTGCGAACGGGCTCGGCGATGGTGTCCGAGAGAGGAGGCGCCGTGTCGTTGATCTGCGCCATGGCGATGGCGACCTGCGATTCACCCGTGAAGGGGCGACGGCCGGCAAGGCATTCGTAGGCGACGATACCGAGCGAATAGATGTCGGTCGAGGGCGATGCGGGGTGACCGCTTGCCTGCTCGGGGGAGAGGTACTGGACCGTTCCCATGACTTGACCGGTTGCCGTGAGGGGCACCTGGTCGGCGATGCGCGCAATACCGAAGTCGGTGATCTTGACGCGACCCTCGGGCGTGATCAACATGTTGCCGGGCTTGATGTCGCGGTGAACGAGACCTGCGGCGTGGGCAGCCTGCAACGCTGCAGACGTTTGCGCAATGATGTCGAGAACCTTGTCGATCGAGAGGGTGTGCTCGCGCTCGATGACGGCCGAAAGGGGCTCGCCCGGAACGAGTTCCATGACGAGGTACGCGCTGCCTTCTTCTTCGCCATAGTCGTAGACGTTGGCGATACCCTCGTGGTTGACGAGAGCGGCATGACGAGCTTCGGCGCGAAAGCGCTCGAGGAAGCCTGGGTCACCCAGGTACTCATCCTTCAAAATTTTGATGGCGACGGATCGCCCGATGACGAGGTCAGTTGCCTGCCACACTTCACCCATGCCACCAATGGCAATGCGCGACTGTAATTCGTAACGACCACCAAAGGTGATCCCTGCTGTGGGCCTCATTTACCTAGCTCCGCCTCTAACACTTGTTTCGCGATGGATCCAGCAATCGGGCCACTAAGGCCTTCTTGACCGAGTCCTCCACCATTCTCGACGAGAACGGTGATGGCATATCGCGGATCGTTCGCTGGGGCGAAGCCGGTAAACCAGAAGGTATAGGGCTCGCCTACACCATTTTCTGCTGTTCCCGTCTTGCCCGCAACTTGGATACCGCTAATTCTTGCATTACCAGCCAGGCCGTTGTCCACTCCGTCAACCATCATTGCGTTCAATGAGGCGGCTGTCTCGGCCGATATGGCTTGGCTGTATTGCGTCGCCTGGAAGTCAAACAGCGACTTCAAGGTGGGATCTTGGACGCTCTGAATGAGCGTGGGGGACATTACTTTGCCACCGTTGGCGATGGCAGCGGAGACCATGGCGATCTGCAACGGCGTCGCTCTCACGTCGAACTGGCCAAAGGAGGACAGCATGGTCTGCGCATCATCCATCACGGTGGGGAAGTTGCTGGCCGCAGTTCGCATGGGAACATCGAACGTGGAATTGAACCCAAACTTCTTGGCCTGCTCGAGCAAGGCTTGGCGGCCCAACGCTAATCCCAATTCGGCGAAGGGGATGTTGCAGCTCTCGCGGAGGGCTTGCTTAATGGTGACGGTCGCGCCCGCGCCGGGGCAACGGCCACGGTTCCAGTTGGTGACAATGGAATCGGAGCCAGGAAGCTGCAAGCTGGGCGGATTGTCGAGTTCAGAATCGGCGGTGTACTGTCCGGATTCCAACGCTGCCGCAGCCACGACCAACTTGAACACCGAGCCGGGAGGGTTGAGGTTTCCGGAGATGGAGCGGTCAATCAGGGGCTGAGTCGGGTCGGCAATGAGGGCGTCATAGGTGGCGATAACGGAGTTTGTGTCATGCGAGGCCAGCAGGTTCGGATCAAAGCTGGGCTTGGACACCATGGCCAAGATCTTGCCCGTCGACGGCTCGGTCACGACCACCGATCCGGCGTAATCGCCCAAGGCATCCCACGCGGCCTGCTGCATGAGTGGATCGAGCGTCAGGTTGACGCTGGCACCTTGAGGGTCTTGCCCGGTGAGAATGCTGTTGAGGCGATTGAGGAACTGCGAGCCCGACGTGCCGCTCAGCTCGGTATTCATCGCCCCTTCGATACCGGTGAGGCCCTGGGTCAGGGTGAAGTATCCGGTGACATTGGAGTAAATGAGGGGCGCCGCGTAGGTGCGCTGAAAACGGTATTCATCGCCAACCGGAACGGAGGAGGCAATAGGTTGACCGGCCACCAGAATCGCGCCGCGTTGCGAACGGTAGCTGTCGTACAGGGTTCGCGTGTTGCGAGCGTCTGCCGAGAGGTTCGCGTCTTGCCCGACCTGAATGACGCTGGCCGAGACGAACAGGGTGATGAAGAAGGCCATCACCAAGATGCTCACGCGCTTGAGTTCGCGGTTCATGCGCCCACCACCAACCGCGGTTCATTACGGATGCTGTCCGAGAGTCGCAGGAGCAAGGCGGCGATCATCCAGTTAGCGACGAGGGAGGAACCACCGGCAGCGAGGAACGGCGTCGTCAGCCCGGTGAGAGGGATGACCCGCGTGACACCGCCGACGACGATGAACACCTGCAGCGCGATGACGAAGGCGAGGCCCACCGCGAGGAGCTTGCTGAAGTCGTCATGGCCGGCAAAGCCGATGCGCAGGCCACGACCCACCAGAAGCAGGTACAGGCAGAGAATGGCGAAGACGCCGATCAGCCCGAGTTCTTCGCCGAGGCTCGCGATGATGTAGTCGCTTTGCGAAACGGGGGTGATGTAGGGCATGCCTTCACCGAGGCCCGTGCCGATGAGCCCGCCGTGGCCGAGGCCAAAAATTCCTTGAACGAGCTGGTAACTGCCGCCGCTCCCGTTGTAGATTTCGGGGTTGAACGCGTTCAACCAGTTGAGGAACCGGTCGTGAACGTAGGGCAAGAACTGATTGGCCAAGACGGCTCCGACGGCAACCAGACCGAGACCCAACAGCACCCAGCTCAGGCGACCGGTCGCGACATACAGCATGACCAAGAAGAGACCGAAGAACAGAAGGCCGGTACCGAGGTCACGCTCGAAGACGATGACGGCCATCGACAGAGCCCAGATAACGAGGATGGGCCCCAAGTCGCGCCCACGTGGAAACCTCATACCGAGGAACGTGCGCCCCACCATCGAGAGGGAATCGCGCGCCTGAACGAGGTAACCGGCAAAGAAGATGGCCAAGGCAACCTTGGCAATCTCGCCGGGCTGAAACGTGAGGCTCCCAATCTGGATCCAGACGCGGGCACCGTTCAGCTCAATTCCGAGCCCCGGCACCATGGGAAGGAGAAGGAGAATCACACCGACGAGGCAAGCCACGTACGTGTAGCGCTGCAAAATACGGTGCTGACGAATCAACATAATGACTGCGAACGCGCCACCGATGGCGAGAGCGCTCCAGGCGATTTGTTTGAAGGCCAGCGAATCCCATCCGGTGTTACCCAGAGCAATATCGATGCGATAAATTTCGGCAATGCCAATGCCATTCAGCAGAGTCGCAATGGGCAAGATGAGCGCATCGGCCTGGGGGGCAACAAAGCGCATCGCGACGTGAATGGCCAACACGAGAATTCCGAGCAACGCACAGAGCGTGAGCGGGCCCGCGTCGATTGTGCCCAGAGCTCCGAGTTGCACGAGCACGAGGGCCGCGAGGTTGATGGCGCTCGCGGCAATGAGCAACGCGAGTTCAACGTTGCGCATGCGCTGGGAGGGCCGGGCGCGCTTGAGCCGGGGAATGCTGGCCGTCAGGAGGGAGCTCATTTATTTGGCTGCCGCGGGAGTGAGGCGGGCAACGACAGCTTCGGCTTCTTCGAGGGAAGCGGTGGACACGGTGGCGATGACTTGGGCGCGTTGGAACGTGTTGAGAGCGTCGAGGCGGATTCCCGTGTCGTTATAAAGGTGTGAGAGTTTCCATGGTCCGAGGTCTTGCGGAATGCCCTGGAAGATAACGACTGTGCCGGCCGACGAGCCGACAAAGAAGCGGCTCTGCGTGTAGCGATACCCCTCAACTCCGGCGGCGAAAAGAGCCCCCAAGAGCACAATGATCGTGCCAATCAGCCAGGCGCGGCGGCGGAAGCGCCTCTTGCGGGCGATCTCACTTTCGGCAGTTGGGGGGTGCTTGTGAATGGGAACATCGCTGGTCGAAACCGGCAGAGAGCGGGAGGCCTGTCGCGAGGCGCGCACGACGTCGGCACGGGGCGACGGTTCAGCGATGGAGATCGGTTCTGCTGCGGACCCCACGAGAGAGGAGACCTGCGCGGGTTGACCGTCGGTGACGTTGGCCACAACAACGGTGACGTTATCGGGAGCCCCACCATCGAGGCTGCCATTCATGAGGGCGAGGGCAATGTCTTCGGCGTCAGCATCCGCCGTCATCATGTCGTGAATTTCGTCACGGGTCAGCACGCCGGTCAAACCGTCGGAGCACAGCATCCAGCGATCGCCGGGTTCGGTGCCCACAATCATGGTGTCGATTTCGGGGTTCGCGTCTACGTCGCCCAGAACGCGCATGAGAACAGAACGGCGCGGGTGCACTTTGGCCTCCGCCTCGGTGATGCGGCCGCTGTCGATCAGGCGCTGCACGAACGTGTGATCGATTGTGACCTGCGAGAGTTCGCCGCCGCGCAGAAGATAGATGCGGGAGTCGCCGATGTGGGCGATGGCCACCTTGTCGCCGACCCGGATGATGGCGCTGACGGTGGTGCCCAAGCCAGCGAGCTCCGGGTGGTCGTAGACAGTATCGCCGAGCAGGTCATTGGTGGCGAGCAGGGTCTTCAGCAGAGCGCCGCGCGCCTCCTCGGGGGAATCGAAGGGGCGATCAAGTTCAAGGAGTTGGCGGATGGCCATGTGGGAGGCAACGTCACCACCGGCGTGACCACCCATTCCATCGGCGACGGCCAGAAGGTGCGTTCCGGCGTAGCCCGAGTCCTGGTTGGAGGAGCGGACCTTGCCTACATCGGAGACAGCCGCATTGTCAGCACTCATGGGCCCGCCTACCGGCGAACCTCAAAGCTGGTTGCCCCGATCGTAATGGTGGTGTTCAGGGGAACGGGAGTGGGAGAGGTGACGCGAACGCCGGCCAGGAGCGTGCCGTTCGTGGAGTCGAGGTCGCGCAGAACCCAGGTTCCGCCGCGGGCTTCGAGCCGCGCGTGATGGGTGGAGGTGTAATCGTCTTTGATGACCAGGCTGGAGTCGGAGGACCGGCCGATGGTAATCGTGTCGCCCGAAAGCGGCAGTTCTTGCCCCGCCTTGTCGCCCGAGGTGATGACAAGTCTCAGCGGCGCAGAACCGATGGTGGCGGGAGCCGAGATCACGTCGGTTGCGGCCGCCGGAATGCGCGGGGTTGCTGAGGTGAGGAAAGCATTCGCGGCATCGCTCCGAGTGCCCTGGGCTGCGGCGCCCTGCGGGGGAAGACGGCGAACGCGTTGGCCGAAAAGGTCGCTTCTCACGGCGTACACAATAAAGAAGACAAAGACCCACAGGGCAATCAAAAAACTGATGCGCAGGATCAGGAGGGTGAGCTCACTCACGCGGCCCCCAGAATCCGCCGGCATCGGGGGTGGGCGACGACGGACTCGCGTCGGCCTGCGCCTCAGGAATCATGCGGAACGTGATGCGGGTATGACCCATTTCGATGACCCCGTCTGACTCCAAGGGGGCGGAGACGAGCCGTTGCCCGTTGAGGGTTGAGCCGTTAGTGGAGCCGAGATCGTTTGCCTGGGCTCGAGTGCCATCCCACAGAACCTCGACGTGACGGCGGGAGATTCCGGAGTCGTCGACCGTGATGTCGGCCTCGGTACCGCGGCCAATAACCGTTCGCGATTTTGTTAACGGATACCGCTTGCCAGCGATTTCAAGAACGGCCACCCACGCGATTGCTCCTCCAGCATTGGTGGAGTCAACCTGAACGACACCCAGGGAGAGAGAGGAGTCTGCCTGCAGTGTGATGCGGATGCCGCCGGCGAACTGAAACTTTTGAGACTGGGCGTGCTTGGTCACCAGACGCGTTAGCTCATCGATCAGGGTTGGCCCCATGGCGGACATCCGCGCGTAATCGGCGCTCGCCATGCGTACGGTGAAGATGTTGGGAACCAGAATGCGGTCACGCGAAACCACGGCAGCCTTGGTGTCGAGCTCACGTTTCAGGGCCGACGTGATTTCAACGGGCTGGAGTCCCGAGCGAAAAGTCTTGGCAAAGGCGCCATTGACGGCGCGCTCAAGACCTTTCTCAAGATTGTCCAGAATGCCCAATTGGTCTCCTTTGGGGGTGAAGCGCGGCCGTTTCCATGATACTTGCCCGATTGGGAGCATGCTGGATGCCCTCTCAGGCCACCCTAGCGAGCCGTTTCGAAACGAACCGAGGCATCCAGGCCGCCTTCGGAGCGCGGAGACAGCCGTGCGGTGCCTCTACTGGCGCGAGCAAGTTGGGCGACAATAGCGAGCCCCAGGCCGCTGCCGCCGATATTGGAAGAGGCACGCCAGAAGCGGTCGAAGGCTCGCGTGCACTCGTCGGGGCTCAGGCCGGGGCCCTCATCGAGAACATGCAGGGTGGTGTGGCTGCCGGCACTCACAACGCGCACCGTAATTTTGGAATGTGCTGGGCTCACCGTGAGGGCGTTGTCGACGTAGTTGTCCACGATCTGCTCGATGGCCGAGGGAGAGGCCGTAACGAACGCATCAACCGGTCCTTCATAACGGATGCGCACCGACGACTCGGCACCGAGGGCCTGCCACTGCTCGACGCGTTCCCGCGCAATCGCCGCGACATTGAAGGTTTCCAGCGGCGCCGACGACGCTTCGGTGCGGCTCAAGAGCAGTAAGCCTTCGATGAGATTGCCGAGGCGATCGACCTCCACCTGGGCGGCAGCGAGGCGCTCGCCGGCGGCGCGCGGATCTGTTGCGAGGAGTTCGTGGGCGCGTTCCAGTCGCAATCGCAATGCCGTGAGGGGGGTACGCAACTGGTGGGAGGCGTCCGCGGCAAACATGCGTTGCTGGGTGACCAGCTCTTCAAGGCGTTCGGCCATTGTATTAAAGGAGCGCGAGAGCGATGTCAGTTCGGCCGCGCCTCGCTTCTCGTCGGCACGGGCCGTCAGGTCGCCTTCGGCGAGGAGCTCGGTTGTCGCTCGAAGACGCGTGAGCCTCTTGGCAACACTTCCGGACACCAACAAGCCCACGATGCCGGCCAGGACCACGGAGCTGAGGGCCACGACGCCGAGCCGCCAGAGTTGGCTGTTGACGGCATCGGTCACTGCTTGGTCGGGATAGGTAAGGCGAACCGCGCCCAAGACACTTTCGCCACTGAGAACGGGAACGGTGACATACAAAAGCTCTTGGTTCAGCGTTGTCGAATAACGGTGGCCACTGCTGATGTTGCCGGCTAAGGCATCGGCAATTTCTGGCCGGCTGAGGTAGGAGGCGCCCACCACCGACTGGTCATCGTCGCTGGTGACAATGGCGGTGCCTGCCTTGTCGACAATAACGACGCGAGCCCCTCCCGCATCGCGGTACTGGCGAGCAAGGTCGCTGAGGGCCTTCGAGTCGGCAGGTGTGACCGTTGCGGTTCCTCCGACGGAAGCGGAGGCCGCTGCTGCGGCGAGCGACTCGCTACCGTGACCGGCCAGAACGAAGGCGTCGCGTTCGAGGCCAGTGACGATGTGATCGTGCTCCGCTTGGTGCAAATAAAAGGCAAGGGGAATGTCTTGCGTGAGCAGAACGAGAAACGTGACCGCCATCAAGGCGCCCATGAACCGCCACTTCACGCAGGTTCTCCGAACCGAAAACCGACACCGCGAACCGATTCAATCCACAGCGGATTTCCGAGCTTCTTGCGAATGGCCGCTATGTGCGCATCCAGTGTCTTGGTGGTGCCATACCAGTTGGTATCCCAGACGTCGTGGAGGATGTCGCCGCGCCGAAACACCGCCCCGGGATCGTCGCTGAGGTAAACCAGTAGTTCGAATTCTTTGGGGGTGAGGTGAACATCCGTGCCATTTAAGGAGACCCGTTGTGCCCGAACATCGAGAGTCAAGGCTCCGAAGACGCGTTGGGCAGCCGGGGCAGGTTCCACGACGGTGGAGCCCGTTCGGCGAGCGACCGCACGAATGCGGGCCACAAGTTCGCGCATGCCGAAAGGTTTGACGACGTAATCATCCGCCCCCATCTCTAAGGCGATGACACGATCAATTTCTTCGCCCCGGGCGCTGACCACAATGATGGGCGTTTGAGACGTGACCCGGATGGCCCGACAGACATCGGTGCCTTCCATGTCGGGCAAGCCAAGGTCGAGCAAAATCAAGTCGGGAGCCCAGGATGCGGCGGCCTCGAGTGCAGCCGTTCCCGTGGCCACTCGGTGGGCTTCGAAGCTTGCATTCTCCAGCCCGTCCACAATGCCGTCGGCAACGGAGTCATCGTCTTCCACTACCAGAACGCGCATGGCTCAATTCTGGTGGGAACGCGAGCTAAAACCTATGAGGTGGGCGTGCTGGTTGCAATCTTGGATAAGTCTTGGATAAGTCGCGGGCGACTCTTGGACGGGTGGCGGGAACCTCTTTACCGTGTGTTTCGTAGCGTTGGAGACATGAAAATACAACTGATCACCGCCTTAGTCGTTGCTGGAGTTCTGGGAACTGCAGCGACCGCCATGGCCGTAAACGCCGATACTTTCGTCGCCCCAACCGGATTGCCTGTCGTTTCGACAGACGCACCGACCGCTGATCCTCTGGTCACGTCTGACCCTTCAGAGACATCAACTCCAGACCCATCGAGCACCCCTGACCCTTCGGTCACGCCAGTTCCCGACCCCACCGGCACACCCAAGGTGGATGACGACGATGCGCTAGAGAACGGTGCGAGTGAGAGCTCGGACGACGCGTCAGATGATGTGTCAGAAGGCCTTGAAGTGCACGATGGTTCCACTCCCTCGACAAGCACGCCTGCTCCCAGCCAGGGAACGAGCGCACACCACACCGACTCCGATAGCGCCTCCGATAGCGACCGCTATATCTAGAAAACTGCTCTCAGGGGGAGAGTAGGGGGAGAGAGCCCCTCGGAAATCTTGGACAAGTCTTGGATTTTCGGGGGGTTCTTTTGTGTCCCACATTTCGTACTCTTAGGGAATGAAGTCTTCGTTAGTGACAGCCCTCATCATTGTGGGCGTGCTCGGAACCGCGACCGCGGCCATGGCCATTAATACCGACACCCTCTCCAAGATTGATACGGGTGTCATCGGTAAGGCCAGCGAGGTGCTGGTTCCTGTTGTCACGGATGCCCAACAGCCAGGGCCATTTTCGACGACCCAGCCCGCTCCCGGAGCGAGCACAGCGCCGTCGTATTCTCCGGAATCCTCAGGCGGCAGCGGTTCTCCGACGAAAGACGTAGGAACGGCGCCCGCTCCGAGCGTTTCTGATCCCGTCGCCCCGGCCGCACCAGTTGTGGGTGGGTCTGAGGCGACAACGCACTCTAGCTCTAGCCCCTCGTCAACGCCTTCTCACAGCGGTGAATCGGAGCCGTCTTCTGGCGAGACAGGTCACGACGACTAGAGCCAAGCGTCTCTAACCTCACATGACTTTCGTAAACCTTGGACAAGTCTTGGATATTCAAGGGATTCTTCTTTACTCGCCATTTTGTACATTTAAATCATGAAAACACAACTCCTCTCAGTCCTCACGGTTGTGGGTGTTCTTGGAACCGCCACCGCCGCGTTGGCCGTCAACACAGATACGTTGACCAACCGCGAAGCCGGGGCGACAGATTCGTCGGCCCAGGCTAATGTGCTCTCGACACCTTCTGGTTCATCGTCAGCCCCGACCCCTGAGGCCATCCCGGCCGCACCCGTCACCCCGGGTTCACCTTCTTCGGAAGGCACCCCCGCCCAAAGCGCCGTTCAACAGCGCACAGACCTTACTCCTCCTTCGGCTTCGTTGGCCGTGACGGTAGACACTCCATCCCGCCCCACGACGCCACCCGTTGCGCCGGCGGTAACGCCACCCACAACCGCTCCCGTTGACGGAACAACCGGCGGTTCGGGAGCAGCGCCGTCAACCCCTGGAACCTCCTATGGTGACGATGGCGATTCTTCGGATGGCTCTTACGAGAGCCACGACAACGAGGATGGTGGAAGCGATGACTAAGGGCATCCACCCCGCCGCGCGGGCACGGACTTTTGTTGGTGCCACATCGCTCTTGGCTCTTGTGGGAATTGTCACAGGCTTCCAGTTCGCGGCTAACGCCCAAGAAGCCGGCGTTGCGAGCGGTGCGGCTACGGCCAAGGGCACAGCGACAACGCAAGCCATTGATCCCGCGACGGGGAAGCCTGTCGCTCCCGTCGACGCGACCGCTCCTGTTTCTGAAGCGGTTCCCGCTCCCGCCGTTGACCCCGCAGCCCCACCCGCCGTGGCACCCGCTCCAGTTGCGGCACCTGCAGCACAACCGGCCGCGGCACAACCAGCGGCACAACCCGCTGCGGCTCCTGCCGCGGCGCCTGCTCCAGCACCCGCTCCTGCCCCGGCTCCTGTTGTCGCTCCGGCACCTGCGCCGGTAAATGGAACGACGGGTGGGTCGGGCGCCGTCAAGCCCTAACGGCACTTCGGCCCGCCCGCCTGCCCGAGCGCAACCACTCACTCCACGACTGAAGCGAGCCTCGCCGTGACTTCTGCTCCGCACTCTGCCACGAATCCCGCCACGAACCCTGCCACGAACCCCGCCGTTACCGGGGACAATATTTCGCGAGACGCCCTTCGCGCCGTCTTTTCTCTCACGGGAACGCAGCCGCGGGTAATTTCGTCGCGCCAGGAAATAATGGGCGGCCACGGCACGATTACGTTAGTCGGTGCCTCCGACGCCCTGATGACGCGGGCGTGGGACGTTGTGCGCACGTGCGAAAAACGCTGGACGCGGTTCTCGCCCGACAGTGATATTTCTCGACTCAACCTCGCCGAAGGGGCGCCCGTTGAGGTTGATCCACTCACCTTCCGCCTGATCTCCGCAATGAGGGTGGGCCACGAAATATCCTTGGGTGCTTTCGATCCCACTCTCTTAGTCGACGAGCTCAAGGCGGGTTACGGCGCCTCCGTTCTCGACCCGTCCCGTGCGACGACCCTGCCGGCCTCGGCGGTGAGCCCGGGGAACATGGCGGGCATCCGCCTGGCTGACACCACCGTCACCCTGCCGCTGGGCACCGTGCTGGACGCCGGGGGAATTGGCAAGGGACTTGCCGCCGACCTCGTGTGTGCATTCGCGCTCGCCGAGGGGGCGTGGGGCGTAATGGCGGAGATCGGGGGCGACATTGCGGTTGCGGGGAACGCTCCGGACGGAGTGGCCTGGCGACTCGGCATTGAGAACCCTTTTGACACGCAGGCGCATGCGGCGATCATCCGGTTATCTGAAGGCGCCATTGTGACGTCGAGCCAACGCAAACGTCGATTTGGCCCGGAAGGCAACGAGACCCATCACCTGATTGACCCGGCGACCCATGCCAGCGCGAAAACGAACGTGCAAACGGTGACGGTGATTGCGGCAACCGCGGCGCGAGCCGAAGCCCTCACGAAACCCGGTTTTCTTCAAGAAACGACTCGCTACCTGGAATGGTTGCCGACCGTCGGTGCGGCGGGCATGGTTATAGATGACGCGGGGGCCGAACTGGTTTCCGAGAACTGGATTCGATATCAATGAATGATCCGCACATCTGGTGGTACATCACCCGTGCCAGCGCGCTGATTGCGTGGGCGTTGATGACGCTCTCTGCCATCTGGGGCATTCTGCTCTCCACCCGCATCATGCGCCGCATCGATAACCCCGGTTGGCTGCGCGACTTGCACTCCTACCTGGGCGGAATGACGCTCGTCATGGTGGGCCTGCACATGGGCAGCCTCATGCTCGACGGCTATCTTCGTTATACGCTCGGCGACCTTCTCGTTCCTTTCAGCAAGGACTACCGACCGTTTGCCGTGGCCCTCGGAATTCTGGCCTTTTATATATTGCTGGCCGTTCAGGGGTCCTCCCTTCTCATTGCGCGCTTGCCGCGAAAGGTGTGGAAGGTCATTCATTACGCCAGCTACGCGACGCTGATCTTGGTGTCGTTGCATGCCGGATGGACGGGCACGGATGTTGGAGCCCTCTGGTACAAAATTCTGGCGATTACCCTCATTGGCGCCGCGACGATTGCGGTCGTCGTTCGAGTGGTGACGCGCGGCCGCACGGGACGAGCTCCCACGGCGAAAGCATGGACGCACAAATCGGGCACCATTCCCAGCGTTGCTCCTGTTGCTGCTGGTGCTCCCCTTCTTCCGGCGACGCGCACGATGGTGGTTGCTTCCACATCCATGGCAGCGGATGCCGTGATGGCCATTCGGCTCGTGTCCCTCGGCGGATCGGCTGGTGGCGGGACTGGTGCTGTGGGCTCTGGGGCCTTGCCCGTCTGGTATCCCGGCGCGCACATCACGCTGTCACTGCCTAACGGGTTGCAGCGCCAGTACTCGCTGTGCGGCGACCCCGCCGAGCGCGACCACTTCGACATCGCGGTACTGAAGACCCGTCACTCCGAGGGGGGCAGCGAGTTCATTCACGCGAACCTCACCCCGGGCATGACGCTCGAGGTCTCTGGGCCGCTCAACCACTTCGAGCTGGAGCCCGCCTCCGACTACCTCTTTATTGCCGGCGGTATCGGCATCACGCCGATTAAGGCCATGATCGAGTCGTTGCCCGAGCGTCGCCATTGGCGCCTCATCTATGCCGGGCGTTCGCGCACGACGATGGCGTTCTTGCCCGAGTTGCTTCAGCGCTACCCCGATCGCATTTCGGTGCATGCCGCCGATGAACAGGATGCCGAACTCGACATCGCCTCCCTCGTGGTCGACACCGATGCGCAGGTCTACTGCTGTGGCCCCGAGTCGCTGATGAGCACCACGGCGGCGCTGGTACCGGCCGCCCAAATGCATTCCGAGCGCTTCGTCGCCGTCGAGCGCACCTCCGACGTTGCCGCCCAAGCGATTGACGTCACCTGCCGCAAGAGTAAGAAGGAGTTCGTGGTCGGTGCCGACCAGAGCATTCTTGAGGCGATGGAAGCCAACGGTATTCCCGTGCTGGGCTCGTGTCGCAAGGGGGTGTGCGGAACCTGCGAGGTGCGCATCGTGGAGGGCGAGCCCGTGCACCTTGACTCGGTGATGCCCGATGACGAAAAGGATTCTTTGCGCGTGATGTACCCGTGCGTCTCGCGGGCCGTGGGCAAGGAGCTCGTGCTCGACATCTAGTGCCTCCGCCTCAAATGGCGGCGGCCTCCATTGCCATGATAGATTGACCCAGTTACGCGCGAGTGGCGAAATGGCAGACGCGCCGGCTTCAGGTGCCGGTGCCCGCAAGGGCGTGGGGGTTCAAGTCCCCCCTCGCGCACGTATCGAAACCCGCTCCGACCAGGGCTTCACTGGGAGGGGCGGGTTCTCTTTTTTGCCGTCTTGATTCCAGTTATTGCGCTTATTGCGCTTATTGCGTTTACACACGCACTTGTGCTTACAATGGGGACATGTCTCTCACTGTGAACGAACATCGCCCTAACGACGATTCAGAATTGGCCGGTCGTGCTTTGGTTTCCGTACGCCGTGCTCTTGCCGAACATCACGGAGAGGATGGCCCCGTCTCCTTAATTGTGGAAGGCGAGAAGGCTCCTCTCGCTGTTCCCCGCCAGGCTATTGACTTGCTGGTGAAAATTTTGGCGAACATTGCCGCAGGCCAGAGCGTTAGCATCGTCCCTCAGCACGCAGAGCTCACGACGCAACAAGCAGCCGAAATTTTAAACGTCTCTCGCCCATTCCTAGTCAAACTCCTCGACGAGGGAAAGATTGAGTTCAAGCGTGTCGGCACTCATCGCCGCATTCGAGCGGATTCATTGCTTCAATACAAACACGACGATGACGCGAGGGGCCGGACAGAAGTAGCCGAGTTGATACAACTAGGCCAGGAAATGGGCCTCGCGCGGTGACGTTTGGACCGTGACCGTGACCGTGACCGTGACGACCGGCACGTGGTCGCTGCTGCGATCAAGGCCCGAGCTCAGGTAATCGTCACCTTCAACCTGGCGGACTTTCCAAACGCTGAGCTTTCGAAGTGGGACATCGAGGCGAAACATCCCGACGACTTTTTGGTTGATCAGTTCTATCTTGACGGGCCGGCAATGCACCGAACGATTCAAAAAATCGCGGACAGCTGGAAGAACCCAACAGGAACCGCCGAGGACGTGCTTAACAGTATGGAACGCGAGAAGCTACCTCTTATCTCCGCTTTGCTTCGCCGCTGACTCATCGTTTTAAGTTCGGGGAACCGCGGGGTGCACCACGCTTCACACGCGTCTTAGCGCTAGTAAATGCCGGGGATAATCCTGTACTTGACCTTCGCGGTGTACTGGCCCCACAGCGCTCCGTACTTTGCCTCGCAGACCTTCTCGTCATCGCGTTCGCGGGTGACAAAAAGCGCAACGTAATAGAACGGGTACAACCACACCATCCAGATACCAAAGTAGCCAGATGCCAGCGCGATGGCCACGGCTTGCGTGATCTCACCGAGGTAGTTAATGTGCCGGCTGCCGCCCCAAAATCCGTTGACGAGCAAGCTGTTCTTTCCGTCGCTGATGGCCTGGGGCGCGATGCCTAAGAATGTGCGCTTGGGAGCAGTCCTGAAGCGGAACTTTTGCATGTTTGCGCCGCGGGTGAGAACCCAGCCACCGAGGAAAAGGGCGGCAAAAAGAATTGTGGCCCACGCGGGGATGCCGGGGTTGGGAAGGTCGGCCGTGAACCAAATGGCAACGGAGTAAAAATATGGATAGAAGGCGAGACACCCGAAGCCGAGCTTGAAGCCCACGCGCTCCGCAATGAAATCGTACGTCCACAGGTGTACACGCTCGAAAAATAAGTATTCGAAGCAAAACCAGGTGAGCATGGCGCAGGCAAGCAGAAATCCAGGGTTAATTTCTTCAACATTGGTGAGGTGAAACGCCGCGAACGAGAGAACGTTCAGTTGCAGCATCACGGCGCCCACAAGGTAAAGCCAGACCTTGGCATCGATGAAACCGTCTTTGAATTGCGTGTTTTTCGACCGACCGAACCAGAAATCAGCAAGAAATGATGCGTGCACGGAAGGGAACTTCAGCACGATGAAAAACGAGTAGGCCAGACCGATGATGACGGCTCCGATGAGGCCCCACCCACGTGTCTCGTAGAGCCAGGTGTAGGGAACGATGTTGGTAGAGCCGAGGAGAAACCACAGAAAGATGCTGGCCACCAACACGTAGCGTCCGTTGATGCGGTATCGCAACACCTCACCGGTGGCGTCATTGGTTACATAGCCCGTGACCCGGCGGGTGGGAATGACAACGTGTAGCAAGGTGATCACGGCATACGCGATGAGCGGGGTGATGAGACCCAAAAAAATTGTCACGACAAGCCTCCTGTGTTTTTCGCCATAATACCGATGGCGGCGCGCCGGCTCAGTAGCCGGGTCATCATGAATCGCCCCATTTTGTTCACGACGCCAGGAACCACAACGGGGCCGTTGCCAAGAGCCTCCAACGCCTGTTCCGCGACCGCGGCAGCCGACAGCGTCCCGGGCGCACGTCGGGCGCTTTCCGCTTGCTCATATCCGGGGGTGAGAATTGCCCCTGGGGTGCACACCAGCACGTCGAGCCCCAGGGGTGCGAGTTCTTTCCAGAGCCCCTCAGCCAAGATGGTGTTGAATGCTTTCGTTGCCGCATAGGTGGCCAGATTGGGGCTACCTTGGCCACCGGCAAGCGAAGACATGAGAATAATCCCGCCACTTCCTCGTTGGATCATGGGGGTGGAGAACAGTTTCGTCAACAACAGCGGTGCCACCACGTTGACAGCCGCCGCGGTCGCGAGCTGAGCTTCGGTTGTTTCGGCAAACGGACCAATGGGAGCGGAAGCAGCGTCATAAACGAACAGGCCGATGTGAACATCGAGTGCGGCCACACGCTTCTTCACGTCGTCGACGTCGGCCAGGTCGGCGGCGACGGTGATCACGTCAACGCCGTACGCATCACGAATCCGGGCGGCCGTGGAGTTAAGAGCATCTTCGTTGCGGGCAAGGATGACGAGGTTTACACCGCGTCGTGCAATTCCCTCTGCGAACGCCGCGCCGAGGCCGTACGACCCTCCGGCAACCAGTGCGTAAGGTCCGTACTTCTGCGTAAACGGAAATGGATTTATAGTTTCAATGGAAAAATCCTAGCGCGAGACTTCTCAGATCCACGGTTGATTTATGTGGTGTGGTCCTAGTCGCACGAGCTGAGAATAATATAGAGAAACGATTTCTCTGACAGAACCCGAGGGCATTGTGAAGTTCATCGCACGCGTCGTCACCGCGCGCCCCCTCGTGGCGCTCCTGGTGTTTCTGGGCCTTGTCGGTTTCTCTGCCATCTGGGGCATGCAGGCGTTTGGCAACTTGCAGGCCGCCGGATACAACGACCCCAGCAGTGAGTCGACGCAGGTCTACAACGAACTGCAATCTACGTTCGGTGTCGATAACCCCGAGATGGTCATCATTGCCGACTTCGCCGAGCCGGTAGACACTGCCGCGACGAAGGCGGATGCTGCGTCTCTGACTGAAAACATCCGTAACATTCCGGGCGTCAACAAGGTCACGAGCTACTTCAGCTTGGGCGAGCCCGCTTCGTTGAAGAGCACCGATTCCACCGCCGCGTATTTCTTCGTGAACTATGACTCCGGCGTTAAGGCGTCGGGGGAGACCACCCTTATCGAAAACACCCTCGGCAGCGAGCACGACGGCGCGAAGGTTTACTACACGGGAATTTCTGCCATGGCCAACGCCCTCACGGGCACGATCACGACAGACATTGGGCTGGCCGAGAGCATCGCCATCCCCCTGAGCTTGGTGCTGTTGGTGTTTGTTTTTGGTTCGATCGTGGCAGCCGGCCTTCCGCTGATGGTGGGCGGACTCGGCATGCTCGGCGCCTTCTTCTTTATCTGGGTCGCGACGCAGGCTACGGACGTCTCAATTTTTGCTCTCAACTTGGTGACGGGAATGGGCTTGGGCCTGGGCATTGACTATGCCCTGCTCATGGTCAACCGTTTTCGTGAGGAACGAGCGCGGGGCTTGATGGTCAAGGATGCGGTGACCCGCACCGTCGAGACAGCCGGGCGAACAGTTCTCTTCTCCGGACTGACGGTCGCGGTCATCATCGCCTCCATGGTGATTTTTCCGCAGTACTTCTTGCGCTCCTTCGCCTACGCGGGAGTTGCCGTTGTTTTCGTGGCCCTGCTGGGGGCACTCATTGCCCTTCCCGCCACCCTCACTCTGCTCGGCGATCGCGTGAACAAGGTGCGCGTGCTTCGGGGCGACCTTGCGCCGAAAGATACCGGCGTCTGGGCGAGCGTTTCGCGATTCGTCATGAAACGTGCGATTCCCGTGCTCATCATCACCCTGCTCGGCCTCGGCGGACTCATCGCCCTGGGCACCAATGTAAAGTTCGGCCTGGTCGATGAACGCATTCTGCCGAAGGATGCCCCGATCGCCGTCGCGAGTGAGATTCAACGCACGCGATTCGACGGCCAAGAGGGAAAGCCTGTCGAGATCATCATTGCTGGCGCGACTCAGCGCGAACTTCAGGACTACGTTGACACCCTGAGTTCGACCGAGCACATTGTTCGGGTGCAGAGTCAGCTCGGCATCACTGTAGGCGGTGCGACCAATGCCCAGGCGGCACCAGCTTTTGCGAACTACGTCGTGGGCGACGAGCAACGGGTCGTCGTGATTGACAACGTCGAGGCTCGCAGTAACGCTGGAACCGACCTTGTGGCGAGCATCCGTCATATTGATCCACCGTTCTCGGTAAAGATCGGTGGCATTGCCGCCGACTACTCCGACTCGATCAAAGGCATTACCGACAAGCTCCCTGCCTTGTTGATCTGGGTCTTCGCCTCGACGCTGATTTTGCTGTTCCTCTTTACGGGCAGCATCCTTCTACCTATCAAGGCCTTCTTGCTGAACGTCATCACGCTGAGTGCAACACTCGGATTCCTGTGCTGGGTGTTCCTGGACGGCAACATGAAATGGCTCTTCGGTGACTTCGCGCTCACCGGCTCGATTGATGCTTCCAACTTCATCCTCATCGCTGTCGTCGCCTTCGGTCTCTCGATGGACTATGAGCTGTTCCTGCTGAGCCGCATCAAAGAGCTGCACGACCAGGGCTTCAGCACCGAAGAATCTGTCGCCCTTGGCCTTCAGCGCAGTGGCCGCATCATCACGGCGGCGGCCCTTGTTCTCGCTGTCAACTTCTTGCCGTTCGTGACCTCGGGTGTGACGAGCATCAAGATGCTGGGGCTGGGCCTGGCCTTCGCTATTTTGTTGGATGCCACTGTGGTGCGGGCGTTCCTTGTGCCGGCGCTGATGAAGCTTTTCGGCGCGGCAAACTGGTGGGCTCCGCGATGGATGAAGTGGGTCTTCACCAAGGTGGGCCTCGATCACTAGGACGCGAACACTGGGACGCGTCCAATATGCGTCAGCCCCTTCCGCCTTCCCCTGAAACTGATGTAGTCTAGCGACATTGTTCGGGGGTAAGTGAAGGTACGCGTATGAAAAATCCTCGGAGAAAAGTATTTCGCGCCATCGCCGTTGCCGCCGCCGCCTCCATGGCCCTTGCTCTCAGCGCGTGCGGTTCGCTCATCGTGGACAACCCGGGAGGAGTGGGCACATGCGGTGGCAAAGTCGTGACGATCGCGGTCTCGCAAACAATCCCCGGGGCGCCTCTCAATGTTTCCTATACCGGGCCCGCCGACGTGTCACTATTTTTAATGCTGGGAATATATTCTGATGGCGGCTTGGGCTCGCTCGGTTTGACCCCAGATGATCGAATCCTTGGCTTTGGCGACGCTGATGAAGATGTCCGAATCTACAAACTCCCCTTCGCTGGCCCCGATTGGACCGCAGTGGGAAGTGGGGACTCAACGACATATTCCTACTCGGGAAGTGTCGCCGATTTTTATCGTTCTGCAACAACTGATTTTTCCGTCATCGGCACACTCGCCGAAGTCATTCCGACCGTTGTCGGCGTCGACTGTAATCCGAACGATGGCTCCCAAAATTTGGTAGCGCCCACGACGTCGCTTTTTACCGCGGCTGCTGGCATAGCGCCCAACACGGCAAACATTGATCCCCTTGCGGTCATGAGCCAGACGGTCTCGCCTTCAGGAGACCAGGTCACCGGGGTGCTGCGATTCCCGAGCGGCGCGGAGACCAACTTTGCCACCTTCGTGCCGACAACGGAAAGCATCATTGGAGTATCCCTTGAGGCCGCAGAGCCCACTTACTTGGGAATGGGCGGGATCGCCTGGTTGCTTCTCAACAGGGGCCCACAACCGGTTACCCTTTCCGTCACGGGCACCTTGGCATTTGGCAAAGATCTTCCCTTTACGCTCACAAAAACGGGAGGCGGGAGCATTCCAGAAGGTAATTACTTTGTTTATCTAGCCATGACCGATAACGCCGGAGACATCGGCTTTGCCCGCTCGTCTATGACGTATAGCGCCGCCTCGGGGCTGACCCTGGCCGACACACGTACGGTCACCTATAACGGAAATACCGACGATAGTGGTGCGCCGCCACAGTCGCAGACCATCGTGGTCGGTGACTCGGGATTGACGTTGCCGGGATCGGGCACCTTACACAAGACCGGCTACACGTTTAAGGGGTGGGCGGAGTCTGCTGGCGACGCGAACGGCGTCGGGGCAACCCCGTTGACGGGTTCGTATGCTCCGACGGCGTCGGTCACGCTGAATGCCGTGTGGGAGGCGGATGTTTACCGGGTCACCTACGACGCAAATATGACGGATGTTGTTGCGCCCGCGTCTGAAGACTTCACGTATGGTGATCCCGTATTGACGCTGGCTCCGGTGGGTTCGATGGCCAAGGACGGTTTTGCTTTCCGGGGTTGGTCCGAGTCTGCCGGCGTTGATGGTGCGGGGGGTGTGGCCGTTTCTGATTCCTATTCGCCGACGGCGTCGATCACGTTGTATGCGATGTGGATTCCACAGTATGTGGTGACGTATGACGCGAACAATGGCGACGGCGCGGCATCCGAGGCAACCCAAGCCTTCGCGATAGGTGATGACGCGTTGACGTTCCCGACGGTGGGTTCGTTGGCGAAGACCGGATACTCGTTTATGGGGTGGGCGGAGTCTGCGGGTGACGCGAATGGTGTCGGCGAAACCCCGTTGACGGGTTCATACACTCCAACCGCATCGACCACGTTGTACGCGGTGTGGGTCGCTGACCCGCCCGTCGTTGTTGCTGACCCGCCCGCGGTTGCCGCTGACCCGCACGCGGTTATTGCCGCGGCCCTGTCCCAGACCAATGGAGCTTACGGCCCGACACTCGCAATCGGTTTCATCGCTTTACTCTTTGGGACCGTCGCCCTAGGCGTTGGTCGTCGCCGACGCTTTTCAGGAACTCGACAATCTCGGTGACCTTGGTCTTGCTAGGGCTTCACAATCTTGTTGTCAATCAGAAAGTTCGCCGTTTCAACGAGGGATTGGTCGACGGGAATAAAGTCAATTCCCAACACCGTGTGAGCCTTCGCGTTGTTCACACCGACGTGGTGGCCAAGGCTTGGCAAAACCGACCGAATTTCGCTGTCAAAGAGTGCCAAGAAGCGAATCAGGATGCTCGGAGCCTGTCTGGTCGTGATTTTACGTGTGGGGAAGGCAGCCGCGAGAGTCTTCGCCGCGTCAACGAAGGTTCTCAGGCCGGCACTCGCGATAAAGCGTTGACCTTTGGCGGCATCCGTTGAGATGGCTTTCACGTGCATCGCTGCGACATCTTTAACATCGACGACGTTGAAGGAGATGTCGGGCAGCACGGGGTCTTTGCCGTTCAAGATCCTCTCGACAACGGAGACCGATGCCCCAAACTTCAGGTCAAGGGGCGCCCCAGCAACCAGCACGGGGTTCACCGTCGTGAGTTCTAGCTCCGGCGCTTCGGTCTCGATGTAATTCCACGCCGCCCGCTCCGCAAGAGTCTTCGACTTCGTGTACGCAACACGGCCAACGATGTGAGTGGGGTCACTCCACATCGTTTCGTCAAACTCTGTTGCGCCCGCGGGAAGGTCGTTCCCATAGATAGCGGCAACGGAGGAGGTCAAAATGACGCGTTTTACACCGGCTCCATGGGCGGCTTTGAGCGCCCGCAGTGTTCCCTCAACGGCGGGACGGATCAGCTCGTTCTCATCTTTTGGCTGAGCGATGGGGAATGGGGACGCGCTGTGAATGAGCACGTCAACACCGTGGATCGCGGAATCCCAGCCCGCATCGCTCTCGAGGTCGAGCTCTACGAAACTCAATTTTTTCGCCAGGTCAAAGCCTGCCGGCAGGTGGGCGAGCATGGCGGCACGGACTTCGTCGGCCTTGGCGCTGTTACGAACGGAGGCCCTCACCTCGTAGCCATCCGTCAAGAGCCTCAACGTAATGTGCTTGCCGATATAGCCGCTTGAACCTGTGAGAAGAACCTTCGTCATCTGCTGACTCTCTGTCGGGGATGCGCCCTCAAGGGACGCCACAAAAATACTATAAGTGCTCGCCGTCTAGACTTTCGCGCTCAGTGATGTTGCTACTGGGTTATAGGCCCCAACCCCCATGGGCAATATTGCTATTGCGTGTGCGAGTGGCCAGCCTCTACTTCAGCGCCGAACTTGAAACCTAGGCGACCGTGCGTGTAGCCACCACCGGCGCGAATGGCTGTTGCTACCCAAGCTGCTTCTGCCAACTCGCCTTCGGAGGCTCCGGCCTTGACGGCGTTCTGGGAATGAGCTTCGATGCAGTACGGGCACTGTGTCGTGATGCCGACGGCTAGGGCAATAAGTTCGCGGTACTTCAGCGGAATCTCACGGCCCTCGGGTGCGAAAACCGCATTGTCGAAGGCGCTAAACGCGGCGAGGATGTCGGGGGTCTCCTTCTTGTAGACCCGGGTGTACTTCTGGTCTTCTGTGCGATCAAAAAATTCAGACATCTGATGCTCCAATCAAGGGGGATGTGAAGGCGCCGGTTCACAGCGCCTTAGGTCAAGAGAACGCGCACGGAGGCTCTGCTATTCCAACAAGCGTCACGGCCAGGAAAGAGGCGCACCGACGTGCTGGTCGCACCAGGCGATGAGCGGCTCGACCGCTTTCCAACCGGCCAACACGTCATCCCGTGTCGCGGTTACAGGGAGGGGCTTGAGGGCGGCGAAGTGCTTGAGGCGTAGAAGGTTAATCTGGGGATGGTCGCGGTCAAATCCCCGAGGCGCCGTCGTGAGGGAGGGACCCGCCATCTCGAAACCGGCACGGGTGAGAGTCTCGACGATAGCCGTTAGCTTCGTGGCGGCTTCGGGCTGAGAATCGATGGCGGCACGAGCGCGCGCCAGTTGATCGCGACTGGGTCCGTAGACGCCACCGCCCACATCCAGATGGGTGGAATGCAAGCTGAGATACACACCGCCAACTGCGCCAGCCCACATGCTCGCGGCCGTTTTGTAGGGAGCCTTGTCGTTGCTGAACCGCACGTCACGGTTGGGCCGCATCACTCTGCCCGGGCCGTAGACAGGTTCGGCCCACCCCAGAAGATCTTCAAGCGGTTGGCGGATGCTGTCGCGATACACCGGACGGTTCGCCTCGAAGAAGGTGCGGGAGTTGTCCGCCGTCAGGTCTTCCAAGAATTTTGCCGCTTCGGGACCGAATCCGGTGAATGTCATGGTTCCATTTTGCTCTACTCATGTCCCCGAGCCCGTTTCGCTAATGAAGAGTCTTGAACGTATTACGAAATCGTAGTAACGTAGTTCTAATACGAAATCGTAATAGCAGTGTTCTATAACGAAATCATAATAATTAATCCGGGCACCATCGCCAATGTCAGGAAAACGATGCGTCAGAAAATGAAAATCTCCGGCCCCCAATCCCTGGGGCGATTAGTGCAGCAATCCCGCTTGGCTGCAGGGCTCACTCAAGTAGAGCTCGCCCAAGAACTCGGGATTTCTCAGCGGGCAATCACCGACATTGAGACCGGTAAAGCAACGATTCAGGTTCGTCGACTGTTCGACCTGCTCAAGATGACCGGGGCCAGCCTCGGAGGAGAATGGGACACGGCCGATGAGTGAACTCGCTGTCGAACTTTATGGCCAGCGGATTGGCGTTTTATCCGGAGACAATTTCCGCTCATTTGACATCACGTTTGATCCCTCGGCCGTCGCGCACTTCGGCTCAAGCAGCCAAGTGATGTCGATGGCGGTGCCCCTAGACCCGACTCGAAATCGAGGCCACGCGAGCCGTCGACGCAACTTCTTCGCCGGGCTATTGCCCGAGGGAACCCAACTCGAGAGCATGGCACGAAACGCGCAGCTCAGTCAGTTCGACACCTTGGGCCTGTTGGCCCGCTACGGTCGCGACGTCGCGGGAGCAATTCAGATCTGGGACATCAACGACCCGAGTGAACCGCGCACTCCCCGACGCGAAGCCGTCACGGACGCAATCGTTAGTGACATGCTCCGTGACCTATCGGGCCAACCGCTGGGAAACGCGAAGCGCGGCGGAAAAACGTCCCTGCCCGGAGTGCAACCAAAAATCGTTCTTGCGCGCAGCGTCAACGGTTGGGCACGCGTGGTCGACGGTTACCCATCCACTCACATTCTCAAACCCGTTGTCGAAAAGTATCCCACCATGATTTTCGACGAAGAATACGGGTCACGATTCGCACGTGAACTTGGCCTCGCTCACTTCAGCACGCAACTCGAGAAGTTCGGATCGACCGACGCTCTTGTGATTGAGCGTTACGACCGTGACGCCAATCACCCCAGCGGCCGCACCCACCAAGAGGATCTCGCACAGGCGCTCGGTGTTCCCACCATTGAAAAGTACGAGAAGTACGGCGCGGTCACGTTGAAGCGCATCAGTCGCCTTCTTGACGATACCGACGGGGTGAACGCCCGGCGCACTCTCGTCAAGATGCTTACTCTCAGTGTGGCGGTGGGTAATTTGGACATGCATGCCAAGAACATCTCGTTGCTTCACAACGAGGACGGAACCGTAGGAATCGCGCCAATGTATGACGTGGTGCCTCAAGCGCACTACGACACCGACGGTGAGTTTGCCTTTAGCGTGAACGGAGTTCTCAGCCACGCTGGGTTCACCCGAGCGGACCTGGTGGCAGAAGTCGCGACGTGGGGTGTCGGTCGCGCTGAAGATCTGATTAATGAAACGTTGGAGATAATCCGAGCGCTGGCGTACGTGGAGACCCCGCACGCATTTGCTGAACCGAGACTTCAGGATGACGTTTTACGATTCACCCAGAATCTTCTCGAGGGCCGCGCTGCTGGAGCGTCACAGTAAATAAAAAACCTCTCATGGCCCCGAACGGAGGTCGGCGTGCGAGAGTGGAAGGGCCAGCGTTGCCCAGATAGGGCGTTGCACGTTCTACGGAAAGGCATCCGACCTCATGACACACGCCCCCCGGCTTCGAGCCATCGTCGCCATCGTTGCTCTGATTCTCCCCTTTGTCGCCATCCTGATGTCGTGGATGCTGTGGAGCCAGCAACTACCTCCCGAGCTTGCGTCGCACTGGTCGGGAACGGGCGCGGCCGACGGGTTTCTGCCCACCACCGGGGTGTTGATCGGGGCTCTCATTGCGACCGCCGTCACCGCCGTGGGGGGAATTCTTGCGTGCTTCGTGGGGAATCTCAGCGCCAACGCCCGGCGCAATACTGTCTTTCTGCTCGGCCTGATCGGTGGGGTGGGCATGGCCGCGTGGCTCATTCCTGTTCCGCTGACGATTCAGGCGGGAAGCTCCACGGACATCGTCTTGGGCTGGTGGCTGGTGCTGCTCATTCTTTTGCCGCTCTACGGACTCATTCCGGCAGCGCTCCTGCCGCGGGCGGTTCGGGCTGCTGGGACATCGTCTGTCGGTGCCACCACTTCCACTGCCGCCCCCGATCGGGCAGGCGAGACTCCTGAGCGAGCGGCACTCATCCCGGGAGAAAACGACACCTTCACCGCGACCAGCTTTGGCGCAATCTTCGTCTGGCTGATGGCGGGCCTGTTTGTTTTTGGCGTGCTGTTGTGCGGGATAGGACTCATTGACGGGAGTGCCGCCGAAAACCCCATTGGGTTCGTCGCCCTTGCCTTTGGTGGGTTCTTGTGCGCGGCTTTCTCTGTGATTCGCGTCACGGTCGATGCGCGCGGTCTTCGGATCACCTCCGGCCTGTTCGGCATCCCCCTCAAGCGCATCCGGCTTGAACACATGGCGGATGTTGAGGGCACGGATCTGCGGCCCTCGGACTGGGGGGGCTGGGGTTACCGCATGACGTCCGGGCGCTCGGCCATTATTTTGCGCGGGGGCCCCGGCATCGTGGTGACTCTCACGAATGGCAAGCTCTTCGCGCTTACCCTCCCCAATCCGGACGTTCCCGCGGAGCTGCTGAACGCATTGCGCGACAAGCAGCTCTCAGTGTGAGGGTCAGCGTGGCGCTTCGTTGACACGAGATTTAGTCTCGTCTATGGTATACAATTGCTGGGAGTTCGGCTTCGACAGGAGTTATAAGCTCGCAGTCCTCACGACCGTGCTCACGAAGTCCACTCGGGAATAATGCTCCGACGTGTTGACGATTAACTGCCCGTTTCATTAACGATCTGAAAGTTGACGATGTCGTCGCCTGATCTCCCCACGCCCACACAAGCACCCAAAAAAACCGCCACCGAAACCTCGTTGCGTATCGGCATTGTTGCCGAGACAGCAGAAGGGGAGACCCGGGTTGCGGGAACCCCGTCCACGGTGGCTCAGCTCATCAAGCTCGGGTATGCCGTCACCGTTCAGAAGGGTGCCGGGGTCGCCTCAAGCTATCCCGATGCAGACTATGTGTCTTCGGGGGCCGAAATTGGAACACGCAAGGGCACGTGGAGTGCCGATGTGGTTCTGACGGTCGGGACACCGGCCGCCGCTGAACTTCTTCTTCTCGCGTCAGGGGCAACGCTGGTGTCGTGGCTGAGTCCCGGGCTGAACCCGTCAATCGTGGACACCCTCGCCGCGCTGCCGATCACGGCGCTCGCCGTCGATGCCGTTCCGCGAATCTCTCGGGCGCAGTCCATGGATGTGCTCTCTTCTTCCGCCAACATTGCCGGATACCGGGCGGTGGTTGAGGCCGCAAACAGCTTTGGCCGTTTCTTTACGGGGCAGATTACGGCGGCCGGCAAAGTATCGCCAGCAAAGGTTCTTGTCGCCGGTACCGGTGTCGCCGGATTGGCCGCAATTGGTGCCGCTTCCAGCATGGGGGCCATTGTGCGGGCGACAGACCCGCGGCCGGAAGTTGCCGAACAAGTCTCGTCCATCGGCGGGACGTACTTGCCGGTCGTCGTTGCCGAACAGGCTGAGGCATCCACTGACGGTTACGCCAAAGTGACCAGTGACGCCTACAACGCCCGCGCAGCGGAAATCTACTCAGAGCAAGCGCGTGAGGTGGACATCATCATCACGACCGCGAACATTCCGGGCCGCAAGGCGCCCATCTTGTTGACCGCCGCGGATGTCGCCTCAATGAAGTCGGGAAGCGTCATCGTCGACCTCGCCGCGGCCAACGGTGGAAACGTTGAGGGAACCGTTGCCGGCAAAGAGATCGTGACCCCGAACGGCGTTACGATCATTGGCTTTACGGACCTCACCCGCCGCTTGCCCGCGCAGGCTTCCCAGATGTATGGCCAGAACCTGGTCAACCTCATGAAGCTTCTCACCCCGGGCAAAGATGGTCAGCTTGTTCTCGACCACAGCGATGTGGTGCAGCGGGCAATCACGGTGGTACAAAACGGAGAGAAATTGTGGCCACCACCCGTCGTGGCGGTCTCGGCGGCTCCCGCTGCGGCATCCGCTGCCCCGGTGGAAATGGTGCCCAAGAAAGTTATGTCTGCGGTCAGTAAGGCCGTGATCACGGGAGTCGGTATTGCCGTGCTCTTCGCCATCATCGCAATTGCACCGGCGCCCCTACCCCAACACATCACCGTGCTCGTGCTGGCGATCGTGATTGGGTTCTATGTGATTGGCAAGGTGCACCACGCCCTTCACACGCCGTTGATGTCGGTGACGAACGCCATTTCGGGAATCGTGGTGGTGGGAGCGATGTTGCAGCTCACCATCGAAGACCCTGCCACTCGCATTCTCGCCAGCGTTGCTGTGCTCCTGGCGAGCATCAATATCTTTGGCGGTTTTGCCGTCTCCCGCCGCATGCTGCGCATGTTCTCGAAAGATTAGGCCCGAATCATGAATAATCACACTCTCACCCTCGCCATCAGTGGCGCGGCGTACCTTGTTGCCGCCCTGATGTTTGTTCTCAGCCTTGCGGGACTATCCCGTCACGAAACTTCGCGCCGAGGACTGGTCTATGGCATCACGGGAATGGTCATCGCGCTTGTCGCGACAATCGTCCTCGTCGTGCAAAACGCCAGTTCGCTTGCAGTCATCCTGCTACTGGCGGCTCTTGTCGTGGGTGGGGTCATTGGGTTGTGGCGTGCCGCCAAGGTTCAGATGACGGGGATGCCGCAATTCATCGCCCTCCTGCATTCCTTTGTTGGTCTCGCTGCCGTGCTCATTGGGTGGAATGGTTACCTCGATAACGCCACCATCGCGCCGGAATTGGTCGGGATTCACCGGGGCGAAATCTTCGTCGGCATCTTCATCGGTGCGGTCACCTTTACCGGTTCTATCGTGGCGTACCTGAAACTCTCGGCCCGCATCAAGTCGGCACCGCTCGTGCTGCCCGGCCGTAACGTGCTGAACCTCGGCGCACTGGCTTTGTTCGTCGTCTTCACGGTGTGGTTCGTTGTGACGCCCGCCCTCTGGCTGCTCATCGCCGTCACCGTGCTGGCGCTTCTGCTCGGCCTGCACCTGGTCGCATCCATCGGCGGCGGCGACATGCCCGTGGTCGTTTCGATGCTGAACAGTTACTCCGGGTGGGCAGCGGCCGCGGCCGGATTCCTGTTGAACAATGACCTCCTTATCATCGTGGGCGCGTTGGTCGGTTCCTCGGGTGCGTACCTGAGCTACATCATGTGCAGGGCTATGAACCGGTCATTCATCTCCGTTATCGCCGGTGGCTTTGGCATTGTCGCTGCCACTCAGGGCGATGAAGAAACAGGAGAGCATCACGAAATTACCGTGGATGAGACAGCGAAGCTGCTCGCCGAAGCGACATCCGTGGTGATCACTCCGGGATTCGGGATGGCCGTCGCGCAAGCCCAGTACCCCGTCGCCGAACTGGCGCGTGCCCTGCGCGACCGCGGTGTGAACGTTCGGTTTGGTATCCACCCGGTCGCCGGGCGCCTCCCCGGACACATGAACGTTCTTCTCGCCGAGGCAAAGGTGCCCTATGACATCGTGCTGGAGATGGATGAGATCAACGACGACCTGCCATCAACCAGCGTGGTCCTCGTGATCGGAGCCAACGACACGGTGAATCCCGCTGCCGCCCTCGACCCGTCGAGCCCCATTGCCGGCATGCCGGTTCTGAAAGTTTGGGAAGCCGAAGAAGTAATCGTCTTTAAGCGCAGCATGGCTGCCGGTTACGCCGGTGTCGCCAACCCATTGTTCTACCGAGACAACACCCGCATGTTGTTTGGCGATGCCAAGGTTCAGGTCGAAGAAATTCTGCGCGCTCTTTCAGACGTGCGCGTCTAAGCATAAGAAACCGCGCCAGAGCGGCGCTCGTGACACTCGCATGAGGTCCGGGCGCCGCTCGCGCGTTAAACCCCGTCGACGATCATGTCGGAGAGGGGGAGGCGCTCGGCGCCATAACTGTTCACGGGGTGGTCGGAGGGGTAACCGAGGGCGATTCCGTAGACCAGTTTGTAGCTACGGGGCAGGTTAAACTCGCGCTTGACGGCTTTCGACCAGAGGGCGACGGATCCCTGAGCGCAGGTTCCGAGCCCACGCGCGTGAGCGCTGAGCATCAGGTTTTGAGCAAACAGGCTGGCATCGGAGACCGAGTACACGCCCAGCCCCTTGTGGGCGAACAGGAAAATTTCGACGGGAGCTCCGAAGAACTTATAGTTGCTGGCGGTCTGGGCGTCCCGACCCGCCAGGTCATCGCGGGCAACCCCGAGCACCTGGTACAGCTCGGCGCCAATCTTTCGCCCGCGGGGGGCCAGCTCCTTGGGATAGGGACGAACGAGGTTGTAGTCGCTGATCGGCCAGGCCCAGGGCCTAATCAGCAGGCCAAGGATTCCGCGAATTCCGCCCGAGCGGGCGCGGGCAACGACATCCCACCGGCGCAAAATCTCGGCGCTGATGTGATCACGGCGTTCCCCGGTTGCGACCCCGACCATGAACGAACGCAGGTTCGACCAGCTGGGGGCGGTCATGGCATCCGTCAGAATGTCATCGATGAGGGCAGGGTCAACGGGCGTGGGCAAGAAGTCACGGGTCGACCGGCGGGACGCGGCAAACGCGGAGAATTCTTTGGGAGTAATCACCCTGAGAACTCTATTGGAAAGAGAGGCGAGCGCGACCCACTAGGGCGTCATTGCCGCCAACAGATCGTCAATCTCCAGTGAGGCCACGCGCACGCAATTGTCTCCCTCAGCGAAGGGCAGCCAGAGGGTTCCGTCGTGCACGATACCGCCGCAGCTATAGACAACATTGGGAACATAGCCGTTGACATTGATGCCCATCGTGAAGATGAACGGCTTGGCCATCCGACCAATAACAAGAGTCGGGTCTTTCTTGTCGAGAAGAATTGCTCCAATGGAATAGCCGCGCACGGGGCCGACGCCATGGGTTATCACAAGCCACCCCTGATCGATTTCGATGGGAGAGCCGCAGTTGCCCGATTTGAGGATTTCCCAGGTGCCCGAGGGCGTGTAAAGCACGTCGGTGGCAAACCAGTGCAGACCATCATGGGAGCGCGCGAGGGAGATGTCTTGCCAGCCCGTTCTTGTGAGGGCAAGATTCTCGCCGTTCACCTGCCTAGGGAAGAGGGCGAGACCTTTGTCGGCAGTACCGGGGCCCGTCATCTTGAAAATCTCAAAGCTCAGGAGGTCGGGTGAGATCATGAGCCGCGGCACGGCAGCGGTGCCATCGAAGGCGACATACGAGGCTCGATACCCCGGCACCCCGTTCTCGTCAACGGTAGTCACAAACCGGGCGTCTTCAATTCCGTGAGCCTCGTCGAAGACTTCGGGAAGAAGGATGCGCTGACTGAGGTGTGTCGAGGGGTCGAAGGTGGCCCGGTAGAGCATGACTTTGTCGTCTACGCGTCTTCCCAGATCGTGGTTTGGTCCCGCATTCGTTCGACGCCGATTGGGGATGCCATTTATGGTCTGGAATTCGGCGGAGGCTGCATAGGCCGGCGCTTGGCCAACGTTTGTGGATGCCATCTCCAACCGTCGGTCAAAAGGGGGCCGTGTGGAAGCGGAAGACCCGAACGCCGCCTCACCCTCGACAACATCGGCCAGCGCAGGAGGGGTGAGGCGGGGCTGGAAGGCCCACGAGTGCTTGCCAATGATCGCCTCGGCGAAACACAGCGATGAAATATGACCCTCGCCAATGGCGCGCAGGCTCACCGCGACGCGCATCGTGCCCGCCTTCAGCCCCGATTGGTCCGGGTGAATCACGACACTCGGGTTACAGATGGCGGCCGCTTCGGTCGCAAACTCTGAGGTGAAGGCCATGCCCATCAGCATCTCGTGCGAAGCGTCAAGGTTCGTATGGTCGTGCAGGAGTGATCCTGCGATGCGGGAATTGTGGAGGATGTCGCGGGCGAAGTCCACGTGAGCTCCCGCGAACCGCTCGAGGTTCTCGCGCACAACATCGGTCGCTTCATGCGTGGGGATGGCATCTAAGCGATCGACCAGCTGCTGGGCGCGAAGGTTGCTTCCGGCCTCGTCTTCCCGGGGAAGAACGAGACGCGTTACCAAGCGCGAGGGGTCCGCATCCAGCCGCGCCGGGTGCATCGTGACAAACGATGAGGTCTCTATGGTCATGAGTGGTCCGCCAGGAACAGTCGCAGCCGAACGACGTGTTGGTGAGTCGAGAGGGCGGCGAGAGTTGATTCTGCGCCGCGATTTTCGTTGCGGCCGTCGCGTTCCAGGCCATCAAATCCGGCCCCCGTCACTGGGTCATACATGCGCACGTGACTGTCGTTCTGCCCGTCAAACCACGCCCACGCCATATCGAGACCATCGAGCCACCCGACTTCGCCGGTGTACGCAAATGCGCGCGCGCAGGCGTCGGCGAGGGCGGCCACTTCAATCGGTTGCTGATCAAACTGGGGACGCGGTGACTGGGGAGAGCTTCCGCCCACTCCGGTGACGGAGAGCCGCCGACCGTCGCTTTCGAGGTCGAGGAGGAAGGCCAACAGTTCGAGGCCGCGACCGACGAGAGCAACGTCACCGAGCGCCCCGCCCGCCACCATCAGAGCGTCAACATAGGAGCCATTGGCGTACTGCAATCTCTCTTCAGGCCACTCCCAAGCCCCAGAGGGGGCACGAGGAATTTTCGAGAGGGCATCCAGAACAAATTGCCGCGTGAGGTCATCTTCGGGAATCTGCAACAACAGTTCGGCAGCTCCCAGCACGGCAAAAACGTTGGCGCGAACGAAGGGGGAGCTCTGCTGCATGGCCCGTAACGCAATCGCGCGAGCCTGCTCCCGATGCTGGTGCTCACTCATCACGGTCGCCGCGATTCCGGATGCCCAAATAGCACGCCCCCACCAATCCCCGACGGTGGGCGCATCGGTCCACATACCCTCCACGTTGCAGCGATTGTGAACTCGCCCATCACCGGTTACGGCGGCATCAACGAAATCAAGGTATGTCGCGGTGGCCTGGCGCAACGCCTCGGAGGGCGTGGGCTCGCGCGCCCCCACAATCAGAGCTCGGGAAACATCGTCGACGCAATAACCATGTTCGATGCGTGGCACATCGAACAGCGCGTGTTCGAACACCCCGATATCGTCGCTCAGAGCAAGGAGGTGCTGATAGACCGGCGCGTCAGCGCCCGACGAGGGCAGGGTGCTCGCGAGAGCTTCGGCGTGGGTACTCATCGTGAACCGGACAAACCAAGGGCAATCCTCGTGTCGGCCAGTGCGAGAAATTGCTGGGCTACGTGTGGCCACGAATTAGAGTCGTCGTGGGGCTGAGGTGGGCTGGAGTGGAGTCGAGGAATCCGTTCCGGCGCCAAAAATCGTTCGATGGCGTCGGCGATATCGCGCGGACTTTCATGCTTGACAATCTCACCGGCACCGCCCGAGAGCAGTTCGACCGCATGCGGGAATGCCGTTGAAATCACATTCTTTTCGGCGGCCAGCGCCTCGACGAGCACCCCCGAGGTGACCTGATTGCGGGCGTCATAGGGCAGCAAAATAATTTCGGATTGGCGCATTCGAGATCCCAACTCCGTGACATCCATGTAGCGATCATCAAAGATGACGCGCTCGCGAACGCCCAGCTCACCGGCAAGGCGCTGAAGCATCTCTCGATATTGGTGGCCGTCGCGCTCAAAGACTTTGGGGTGGGTTTGGCCAATCACCGTATACGTGAGGCTTGGATGGGAATCTTGAAGAAGGGCGAGGGCCATGATGCCCCACTCGATGCCTTTGCCGGGGCCCATCAGCCCCCAGGTCAGCATTGTTCCCGGGTGCACCGCATCCTGTAGCGACGGTTCTGGCTGCACAGGAACGCCATGGGGAATGAGGTTGATTTTGTCACTCTCAACGTCATAGTTATCGAGCAGGAACCCTTCGGCCGTGGTGGTCATGACCACAATCACGTCGGCAAGGTTAGCGACATGTTCAATAATGACCCGCTGGTGGTCAGAGGGGTGCTCCAAGACGGTGTGCAGGACGACAATTGTCGGTTTGGTGAGGGCCTCAAGAACGGGAATGATGTCGTCGCCATCTGGCCCACCGAAGATACCAAATTCGTGTTGAACAATCACGACATCGCAGTCCTGGAGACTGTCATTGACCTGCCCCGGGTTCGTCGTGCGATTAGCCACGAGATCCCCCACGATAACGGCATGGGGCACCGGCGCGGGGTGGGGCCGGGCGTCGTTTTCATCGAAGGCCCGCACAACATGCGACGTCAGGATATCGAGGCTGGCCAAGCCCACGGCGAGGGAGTCGGTGAAGCTTGCTAAGCCGCAGCGTGTTGGCGGAAACGTACTGATGAAGCCAAATCGTGGTCGTTGCACCGTCGTGGCCGGGCGGAAGCGGAGGGGCTCTTCGCTGTTTCGAGGTGGCCCTTGGTGAATTGGTGTTGGCAACGTGCTTTGTTTGTGCAAATGAGTCATCGTCATGATTCGTTCCCCCACGGAAAATTTCTGGTATGAATACCAAAGAAGTCTCAATTTAGCAGGGGTGCCAGCCAATTGCCAGAGTCAGAATCAATTCACAGGCATGATTGAGAGAGGTGCAGGCACGGTTCAATCTCGAGACCGCCCAGCCACCCCCCTCACACAAGGAGAACGCACGCATGCGCGCAACAATGATTTACGGAGCCGGCGATGTTCGGGTCGAAGACGTTTCACACCCCACACTGATTCATGCAACGGATGCCATTGTGCGCATCGTTCGCGCCTGCGTGTGCGGCAGTGATTTGCATGGCTATAACGCCCGAACCGCCGCCGACCCCGCCAAGGCAATGGGCCACGAATTCATCGGAATTGTGGAAGAAATCGGCTCCGACGTGCACAAGATTAAGGTCGGCGACTTCGTCATCGCACCCTTCGCGTACGCCGACAACACGTGCGAATTCTGCCGCGAAGGCTTGCAGACGTCCTGCATCCACGGCGGTTTCTGGGGCAATGGCGACGTCGGTGGAGGTCAGGCCGAGGCTGTGCGCTCGCCGTTTGCCGACGGCACCCTCGTTGTGGTTCCGGGACCGGTCGATCCTGAACTTTATCCCTCGTTTTTGGCGCTGACGGATGTGTACGGCACCGGATATCACGCGGCCCTGAAAGCACAGGTCTCCGCGGCCACCACCGTGACCGTCATTGGTGATGGAGCCGTCGGGTTGATGGCCGTTCTCTCGGCCAAGCGCCTCGGGGCCGAGCGCATCATTCTGATGGGCCGCCATCAGGTGCGCACCGACTTAGGCATCACCTTTGGTGCAACGGATGTCGTCGCCGAACGCGGCGAAGAGGGTATCGCGCGCGTGCTCGAGCTCACCAACGGTGCGGGAACGCACACCGTACTCGAGGCCGTGGGCTACCGCGACGCCTACGATATGGCGGTCGGTGTGGTTCGCGCCGGCGGCGTTATCAGTCGCGTGGGAGTTCCTCAGTACGACGATGCTCCCGTTGGGCGCGGTTCACTGTTCGGACGCAACATCACGTTGACCGGTGGCCCCGCCCCCGTGCGTTCCTACATCGAGCACCTTCTGCCCGACGTGCTCTCGGGCGTAGTGAACCCAGGGCTGGTCTTCGATCAGACCGTGAGCCTCGAAAACGTGGCTGATGGTTACCGCGCGATGGCCGATCGCACGGCGCTCAAGGTCATCGTCCAGCCGTAGTCACGAGCGTGCACGGCTCCGTCGCGCAGTGTTACATCAACCAGACGTCACGGTTTGATGAGGCAATTGCGACGGCGCCGGCACCCAAGGCGGCAACCACATCTTCTTTGTCGCAGACCAAACCGCCGGCGACGAGCGGAAGGTCTGTTTCGGCACGCAACCACCTAATGACCCGCGGCATGCATCCGGGCAGAATCATGATGGCATCCGGTTCCGACAAGCTGATCTGCTTCGCGGCGTTGTTGTAGCTAAACGAGTCGATGAGAAAAAGGCGATGGATGGCGAAGAGCCCAGCAGCCTTTGCCGCCTTGATCATGACGGCCTTCGAACTGAGGATTCCATCGGCAGCGGTGTGTGCCTTCACGAAGTCGACGGTGATGGGTTTTGCCGAGAATCCATCCAGCAAATCGACATCCACAAAGACGGTTTTACCGGCCTTTTTCAGCGTGGCCACAATAGCGTGAATCGACATTACCGAGCCGAAAAGCACGAAGACAACGGGGCTGGGAGCCTGCAGAACAGCGCGTAATCCGTCTTCGTCTTTGATGCTGGAGATGACCGGATGAAGCAACAGAACGTCTTCGATGGGGGTGGCACTCATCTGCTCATGTTACGCTCCAGATAACGAACAACTTAATACTCGTTCCGGGCCTCCCGGGACTGTTGCTAAAACTTAGAGAACAGCGACCCTCGATTTTTGAGGGAAACGCTGTTCTTTTTTGCGTTTAACCCGCGATGTCACCACATGCAGAAACATCCCCTGAAACATCCCCTGAAATACCCCTGAACCACAAATATGAACGGAACCCCCCGCGATCATGAGTCTCACCCGCGAAGAAATTGTTAGTGCCTACGTTGGCATCCTCGGCAGCGAAAGGGTCATCACCGATGAGCAAGCGCTGAAGGACAACAGCGCTGACCGGTACTACAAGGTAGAGAACATTTTTGGCATCTACGACCTGCCGCTTCCCGCAGCACTGCTCAAGGTGGGTTCCCCCCAGCAGGTGTCGGAGGTTCTCACGTTCGCCAATGACAATGGCATCAACGTCGTGCCAAAGTCTGGTGGATCAGCCACCGAGGGCGGCCTCGAGACGGTGATCGAGAATTCGATCGTCGTCGACGGCTCGGGCATGAACGAGATTCTGAACATCGATGTCGAGAACATGATGGCGACCGTGCAGTCCGGAGTGTGCCTCGAAGACCTCGAGAACGAGCTTCGCAAACTGGGCTACACCACGGGTCATTCGCCCCAGTCCAAGCCCTTGGCGCAATACGGCGGCCTGGTTGCCACTCGCTCCATCGGACAGTTCTCCACGCTGTACGGCGGAATCGAAGACATGCTCGTCGGCGTCGAAACGGTGTTTCCCAACGGGCAGATTTCCCGCATCAAGAACGTGCCTCGCCGCGCTGCTGGGCCTGACATCCGTCATCTTGTTATCGGTAACGAAGGTGCGCTCAACTACATCACCGAAGTCACGGTCAAGATTTTTCGGTACTACCCCGAGAACAACAAGTTCTATGGGTACCTGCTGAACGACATGAAGACCGGCCTCGAGATCTTGCGCGAAGTCATCACCGCCGGATACCGTCCCTCGGTCGCGCGCCTCTATGACAAAGAGGATGGCTTGTTCCACTTCTCCACCTTCTCCGGTGGTCGCTGCGTCCTCATCTTTGTCGCCGAGGGCCCCAAGCTCATCGCCGATGCAACGGGTGCCGCCATCGAAGAGATCGTTGCCTCATACGACTCGGTCGATCGTGTCGAAGATGCGCTCATTGAGAACTGGTTCGACAACCTCAACTGGGATGTCTCCAAGATCGAAGAGGAGAAGGTCGAAATTCGAGACACTCTCGTCAACGGATTCACGACGGAGATTTCGGGTAACTGGAGCGTCATCCACGATATCTACACGAACGCGCTGGCTCGCATCCGGAGCGAAATCTCGGCGGAGTTCAGCCTGCTCGGCGGTCACTCCAGCCACAGCTACCTCAACGGAACGAACATGTACTTCGTCTACTACTACAAGATCGACGTCGACCCCCGCTTGGAGCGCTCGACGTACCACGACCCCATCCAGAACATCATCGTGGAGGAGACGCTGAAGCTCGGCGGTTCAATGTGTCACCACCACGGCGTCGGCAAGCACCGCACGCACTTCTTGGCCGAGGAATACGGATCGTCGCTGTACATGCTCGAGACGCTGAAGACCGCGTTTGACCCCAAGGGCATCATGAACGCCGGCACGATTTTCCCACTCGCAAAGTAGTACCCCCCCGCTGACGCGGTCGCCGGCCAACACACAACGAAAGTGTGACCGGAGGCCGTGGTTGGCTCAACAGAAACAAGGAATACGCATGTCTGAGGTCAACATCTCTGATTTCCAGATGGATTTCTTCTCCCTCAAGGGTAAGAACGCCATCGTCACCGGCGGCAACACGGGGTTGGGGCAGGCCTTCACAGTTGCTCTAGCTAAAGCGGGTGCCAACGTTCTCGCGGCGAGCATCATGCCCGACGACGGTAAGACCGGAGCCCTCGTTGAAGCGGCGGGCGCAAAATACGCGTACATCATGTCGGATATCACCGTTGAGGGAAATCCCAAGAAGGTTGTCGATGCGTGCGTCGCGGAATTTGGCAGCGTCGACATTCTGGTGAACTGCGCCGGTCGCAGCATTAATGAGCCGGATGTGACCAAGTACACGCGTAAGCAGTGGGATCCGATGATCGCGTTGAACCTTACAGCGGCCTTCGAGATGTCCCACGAAGTGGCCCTCCACATGATTCCGCAGGGCAGCGGAAAGATCATCAACATCGGATCGGTGTTCACGTTCCTCGGCGGCCAGTGGTCGGCGGCGTATGCGGCTACCAAGCACGGCATTGCTGGACTCACGAAGGCGCACTGCGACGAGCTCGGACAGTTTGGCATTCAGGTGAATGGCATCGCGCCGGGCTACTACGCGACAGTGTTGACCACCGATACCCGCGCGAATCCCGAGACGAACCAGCGCGTGCTGGATCACATTCCGGCTAACCGGTGGGGGCAAACCCAGGACCTCATGGGGGCGACCGTCTTTTTGGCGAGCCGCGCATCCGATTATGTTAACGGTCACATCTTGAGCGTCGATGGGGGTTACTTGGTGCGCTAAGCGCCAGGAATTCACCATGACTATCCCACGTATTCTCCCAACGGCGAAGAAGTACATTCTGGGGATTGACGGCGGCTCGCAAAGTTCGAAAGTGGTTATTTTTGACACCGACGGACACGTTATCTGTGAGGCGAGTAAATCACTCGAACCCCTCCACACGGCTTTTCCCGGTGTGGTCGAGCACCCCGATGACGACCTCTACGACTCCATCGTGGAGGCGGCCACTCGGGCGCTGAAGGAGTTCGACGGTGACCCGGCCGACATCATCGGCGTGGGCCTGTGCACCATTCGATGTTGTCGCGCGCTGACCGATGCCGATGGCAAGCTCGTCGCTCCCGTGCAGAGCTGGATGGACGAGCGTCTTGCTCACCCTTATGTCGCAACGGAGACGGATGTTACGTATGTGACCACGACATCCGGTTATCTGATGGGGCGCCTCACCGGGCAACTCACCGATACCGTCGCCAATTACATTGGCCCCTGGCCCATGGATGTTCGCACCTGGGATTGGTTCACCGACCCCGAGACCTTCGACGCGTTCAACGTGCCGCGCGACATGTTGTACCAGTTGCAGATGCCCGGCGACATCGGTGGTTATGTCACCGACAAGTTCGCGGCCCAGACGGGAATCCCCGCGGGACTGCCCGTGGTTCACACGGCCAACGACAAGGCGGCCGAAGCTCTGGGTGCGGGACTGCGCGAAGAAACAACTGGCCTCGTGTCACTGGGGACCTACATCGCCGGGATGATTGTGGGCAACGAATACGTCGCCGACCCCCAAACGTACTTCTCCAATTTCGCGTCCGAACCTCACCGCTACCTCTATGAGAGCGCGGGGATTCGCCGTGGCATGTGGACCGTTTCATGGCTGCGCAATCTTCTGGGCGATGAAGTCACGAAGGGCGCACGGCTCGCGGGCATCAGTGGCGATGAGTACCTCAACCTGTTGGCGGCCGACGTTCCTGCCGGGAGCGACGGTCTCATGTGCCTTCTGGATTGGCTCGCCCCGACAAACCAGCCCCATAAAAAGGGCATATTTATTGGTTTCGATGAACGCCATGGATCCGGTCATCTGTACCGCGCCATTCTCGAGGGCATCGCCTTCACCATGAAAGAAAACATGGCGGCCATGGAAGCCGAGCGGGGCATCCGCATCGACACCCTGGTGCTCTCCGGCGGCGGTTCCTACAGCGATCTATTTATGCAGATCTTCGCGGACGTCTTCGATGTTTCGGTGGTGCGCAATGAGGTTCGCAATGCGGCCGGGCTCGGTGCGGCTATCTGTGTGGCGGTTGCCTGCGGCATCTATCCCACGTTTGACGAGGCCTCCGACCACATGGTTCACCGCGAAGACCGCCGCGAACCTACCCCCCACAACGTTGATCTCTACGCGCAACTTCGCGCGGTCTACTCAGAGATTGCGACCCAAACCGATGCCAGCCTCGAACGCACCTATCGAATCTTGCTCGATCACAAGGAAGTGAAAACCAATGGCTAAACTCGGCAATTCGAAGAAGATATTCCAACTCATCCTCCTGATTTTGGCGGGAGGGGCGATCTACCCGCTGGTCTATCTGCGTTCCAGCTACGAGAGCACCATTCTCGAAGTTTTCGGCATGACCAACGCCGAGCTGGCGAACCTGTACACAATGCTGGGGATCATTTTCGTGGTCGGCTACCTGCCCAGTGGCTGGTTGGCTGACCGATTCTCGACCAAATACCTCATCGTCTTTTCGCTGACACTCACCGCTGTGGCGGGACTGGTCTTTGCCCAGATTCCTGACAAGTCTGTCCTTCTCTATGTCTTCCTCGCGTGGGGTTTCGCGACGGTCTTCACCTTCTGGGCCGCTCTTCTTAAAGCGGTCGATCTGCTCGCCGAAGAGAATGAGGGTGGACGATTCTTCGGTGCCCTCGATGGTGGCCGTGGAGTCGTAGAAGCCGTTCTGGGAACCATCGCGGTGGCAATCTTTGCGGCTGTCGTCGGCAGTGGCACGGCAACGGCAACGGAGAGCAAAGCCGGACTGCAAGCCGTTGTCTATATGTACTGCATCGTGCTCGTCGTACTCGCCGTTCTCCTGTTCTTCGTTCTTCCCGCGGGGGAATCGAAGCAGGTGGCGGAAACACGAAAGAACGAGGTCGTCGAGTCAACGTGGGCTGCCGTTCTTCGCATTCTGAAGATCCGCGAAGTGTGGGTCATGATGTTCGCCCTCTTCTGCGGGTACACCCTCTTCTGGGCCTATTACTACTTCTCGGGATACCTCACCACGAACCATAACGTCAGCCCCGTCACGGCCGGGATCGTTCTGGTCGTCGTTTTGTGGATGCGCCCCATCGGCGGCTTCGGTGGCGGATACCTGGCCGACAAGCTGGGCAAGTCACGCATACTCTCGGCCGCCATGGTCATCGCGGCGGTTGCTCTGATTGCCCTGGCGATTGTGCCCGCGGGCTTCACCGTTGGCCTCGTGTACGCCCTCGTCGTCTTCACGGGACTGTTCCTGTACGTCATCCGTGGCGTGTACTGGTCACTGTTGGAAGACTGCCGCGTTCCTGTGGCCGCAACCGGTATCGCCATTGGGCTCATCTCGTTGGTCGGGTACCTTCCCGATATCTTCCTGCCCCAGATCAGCGCCGCGATTTATACCTCTTACGGTGACGACGTGGCCGGTGCGAATAACCTGTACTTCCTTATCACCGCGGGCATTGGTCTTGCGGGTGCGGTTGCCGCCGGATACTTTGCCCACCTGGTCAAGAAGCGCCGGGTTCGCGAGGCCGCTGAAGCAGCATCCGACAATCTGGTTGCCAGCGCCGTCTAGATTCATCGATTACAAGAGCGACCCTCGGCCTAAGGGTTGGGGGTCTTTTCTGTCCACCTTTGAAGCGCAGGATCCCAAACGGAGTTTGAGGCTCCACCGCTCAGGCACTGCACCAGCATGGTGTTGACTTCCTCCGTTGCTTTCTCCGCGTCTAGGGCGTCAGCAAGAAGGGGAACGGATCTCGCAAGCCTGGAATAGCCCTCTGCCATCGTTCGTGGTACCGCTATCCTCGTGAATGCTGGAATCCCTCGACGGCTTGTTTCAGCAACGACACTCACGCGAAGCTGGGCCGCATCGATTCGCAGCGTTCGTGTGATGATGGCGAGATCGACCAAGTCCTTTGATCTACTAGAAGCTTGACCGCCGAAGTCTGACATCGTGGCGCAAACCTTGTCGGCAATCTGGTCCTCGATTCCAATCGTGCGATACGCAACGACGGTCCCAAGCCGCGGCAGTTCAGGTCGGAAATCAGGAATCATGAGCTCTAAGGGTGCGGCTGGCATTCGGTCGTGGAGGGCAAGGTCAACCTTTATATCGCCCTGCACTCCCGCACCGAGGACAGTGACGCTGAAAGTGACGTGAACAGCAGGCGAGTCTCCTTGATTCGGGCCACCGGTTTCTCGGTGCCCTGCATAGCGAAACAGGAAGTGGTCGGCGAGATCAAGGGCAGCTGCACGACTCAGCAGGGGAATTGATTCTGACAGACTCGCTTCGCGTGTTTCAAAATCGATATCGGTTGTCGCGCGCGCACCGGGAAGGCGTGCAAGCATGGCCGTGCCGCCTTTGAGCACGAACGGGCAGTCGGGCATCATGAAAACTCGGCACAGGAAGCGATCAAAGATGGCAAGCCGAATCAGGCTTGCCACGGATCCTCCCGCACCCGGGCGCTGCGATCGAACAGCTTTTGCTTTGATGGCGCGCAAGGCGGATGCCCCATCGGGGTAGGGCGGCGCATGAGACAAAGCATCCCCCTATCCTCATGTGTTAGTTCTCAAGGACCACTTTGGTCGGTACCACTGACATCATCTGGTGTGATTGCCTGAGGTCTCGGAGCCGAGGATGTCCTTGATCGCGGCGGTAATTCCGGGGTTTGCGAGGACGGCGCGAGCAGCTGTTTCATCGTCAATGCCCGCAATCTTCCGGAGCTGCTCGACAAGGGCTAGGCCGTCTCCGCGACGGTGCCCATAGCGACGAGCGTGTGTCTCGAGGAGCGCGCCGAGGTACTCACTGTCGATGACCCGATCGCCGCGACTCGCATCCGCAACGACGTCCGCCACGAGAGAAAGATCACCGATGTCATTGACAAGATCCGCAATCGTCCTTTCGATGCTTGTTACCGGTAATCCGTCAATGATGACGACATCACGAGATTGGAGTTGACGGTGGCTAAAGAGAATGTCAGATCTTTGTGTCTGTCGCCTGGTGCGTGTGGTCATTTTGAAGGGAGAAGGGTCGAGGTCGCCACAAGCGTGAACATGAGCTGCCGCGGCTCCGCTCACGACGACATCGACGGTATCGAGTCGTTTCCATGAAAGTTGAGTCGGCTCTGTGGACAGCCAGGCGGCGCGAAGATTGTCCAGGCCAGAAACGGGGACTCCGCCGAGGCGGTAGACGCCGTGGGTGAGCCGTTCGACACGTCCGTCGCGCTCACGGTGCGACAGATTGGCCCGATTAACACCGCGATTCTTGGCTTGAGCGGTTGTGAAAAGACCCCACTGGCCAGCGGCCAGCTCCTCAAGAATCGGTTCAACATTCACACTCATACTTGAAAAGTATAGGTCAAATATACATTACAAGTAGAGATGTCCAGAAACTGCCCTTAGGCAGCGAAGTGCTCGTGTTCGGCGTCCTTGCGAGGGACGAGAGGCACGGCCACCGCGGGAAAGAGGGCAACGATGGCGAAGGTGAAGGGATACCCGACGGCCCCAATCAGGAGCCCCACGAGGGGGGCCGTGACGGACGTGGCTAAGAACTGGCCGGTGTTCTGGAGCCCGAGCGCACGACCGGCCCACCGCGGACCAGCCATCTCGGCAACGGCGGTAAAGGCCAACCCGTTGTCGGCCACGGTGAAGGTCGTGGCGAGCACGAACGCGACGGCAGCACCAGCCCAACTCGCGGCGTCCAGGCCCGCCAGCACGAGCAGGGAGAGCCCAGCCAAGATTGCGACCCATCGTAAGGGGCGAACGCGGCTGGCGACGCGGTCGCTGAGAACGCCGACGCCGATTCGCCCAGCCGCTCCAATGAACTGTGACACTCCCACCAGGATTCCCGCATTGAGGGGATCCCACCCCTGTTCGCTCACGAGCCAGACCAGCCCGAATGTGGAGAGAGTGAATTGGGGAATGACGAGAAGCATCGACAAAGCATGGATGCGCCACAGAAAGCCGTTGCCCCGGTAGGGGTTGACGGAAGGAGCGTCGGTGACGACCACCGCTACGCGGGGCGGGTTCCTGATTCCGATGGCGCAGGCGATCGCCAATACAGTGGTGAGGGCTAGGGGCACAATCAGGGCCGGGCTGATGCCTGAGGCGGAGGCGATTGTGGGGATGGTGAGCGCCGCAATCGTGACGCCCAACGGCTGCGAAATCTGGCGAACCCCCATGGCCAGTCCGCGGCGACTGCGCGGGAACCATCCGACAACCACGCGCCCACTAGCCGCGTTTGCGCTCGCGGCCGCCATTCCCCCGAGCAAGAAGAAGAACCCCAAACCGACATAGTCGGTAGCAAAGATTGCGCCCAGCGCCGCCAAGGAGGTCAGCACGAGGCCGCCGCTGATGACCCAGCGTTCGCCGATGCGATCGGCCAGTGCTCCCCATGCCACCAACGTGAGGACCATTCCCACGGTCGGTGTGGCAGCGAGAAGTCCAGCCTCGGCGAGAGTCAGCCCGCGTTCGGTGCTGAGCAAAGGAATCAGAAAGGCGGGGGTGAAGACAAACACGGTGCCGGCGGTCTGCGCGAGCACGCCGAG
>CANEXL010000002.1 GCA_947443745.1 Microbacteriaceae bacterium
GCCGAAAGGCCCCAAGACTCCGCTTGATGGTTGACGAACTACTTCTTGGGCTTGGCGGCCTTCGCGGCTTTCGCCGCAGCCTTGGCCTCATCACGATCGCGGTGATCCTGGCGGGCAGCTTCACGCTCTTCCGCCTGAGCCAACGCAATCTGACCGGTCGCCGTTCCTGGCTCAATCATCGCGCCCATCATGTCGGCGGCACGCTCGGCGAGGAGAACAGCATCCTCATCGGCGGCTTCCTCCATGGCCGACTTCTGGCGAAGCGGCGTTGCCTTGAGGAACCAGCTGAGCACGAAGGCGATGGCCAGAACGTAGAACCCGATCCAGTAAATCGACACGGTGGCTTGCGCAAAGCCGACCAGGAACGGTTCGGCGAGGCGGGGATCAGCGTTATTCAAGAACGAGGTATCACCGTTGAGTGCCGTGCCAATGGCGGTCGGATCGTTGTAGAGAGCCAAGATCTGAGCGTTCTTGGGATCGGCGGCAACAGAGGGATCCTGCATTGCGGCAGAGATTCCGGAGGTGATGGTGGGGTTCTTGAACGCAGCCGTCAACGTCTCGGGGATGCGGGCAAACAGTGCCGAGAACAAGATCGCCGTGCCGGCCGTTCCACCCATCGAGCGGAAGAACGTGGACGAGCTTGTGGCCACACCCATGTCACGCGGGCCCACCGAGTTCTGGCTGGCAACGGTGAGGGTCTGCATGAGCTGACCGAGGCCAAGGCCCATCAGGAACATGCCCAACATTGCGAGCGTGATGTCGCTGGTGGAGGTGAGGAACGTGAGGACGTAGAAGCCCAAAACCATGAAGGCTGTTCCGACGCGGGGGAACCACTTGTAGCTTCCGGTGCGCGCCATGAGCTGACCGCTGACGATTGAGGCAATCATGAGGCCGAGAATCATCGGCAGCATTTGGAAGCCGCTCTCGGTGGGGGTCGAGCCCTTCACGAGCTGGAGGTAGAGGGGAATGGTCATCATTCCGCCGAACATTCCGAAACCGACGAAGACACCGAGGATGGTCGCCATGGAGAAGGTCTGGGACTTGAAGAGCTTCATGGGGATGAGAGCGTCATCTCCCATGGCGCGCTCAATGAGAATGAAGGCAACCGCACTGAGGATTCCCAGGCCGTAGCAGAAGAAGGCAGCGGGCGAATCCCAGCCCCATTCGCGACCCTGTTCGGCAACGATGAGGAGAGGAACGGTGGCGGTGATGACGGTTGTCGCACCCCACCAGTCGATGCGCACGCGGCGGTGCGTCGAGGGGAGGTGGAGGAAGCGCAACACGATGCCCAGCGCGATGACGCCGATAGGCAGGTTGATCAGGAAGACCCAACGCCATCCGGCAAGGAACAAAATTTCGTGGCTACCGGAGAGCACGCCACCAATCAGCGGGCCAATGACGCTGGAAACACCGAAGACGGCAAGGAAGAAGCCCTGGTACTTGGCGCGCTCGCGGGGGGCGAGCATGTCACCCATGATCGCGAGTGGCAACGCCATCAACCCACCGGCGCCGAGGCCCTGAATTGCCCGGAAGGAGGCGAGCTCGTACATGTTACCCGCGGTTCCGGCCAGCAGTGAGCCGAGCAAGAAGATAGAGATAGCAATAATGAACAGGATGCGGCGACCGAAGATGTCGCTGAGCTTGCCGTAGAGAGGAGTCGAGATGGTCGACATGATGAGGTAGGCGGTGGTGACCCAGGCCTGGAGAGACATGCCGTGCAAGTCGTCGGAGATGGTGCGCATCGACGTGGAGACGACAGTCTGGTCGAGGGCGGAGAGGAACATTCCCGCCATGAGGCCGATCATGACCAGCAAAATCTGACGCTTGCTCATAATCGGGGAGTTGGCGGAGCTAACCGCAGCTTCATTCGTGCGTGACATGCGTCTTCTTATCTGTGTCGACGAGAGAGAAAGGAAAGAAATCAGTTCAGGCGCGGCAGGGGGTAAACCCCTGTCTCGGCGACGGAACCGTTTACACGATATACGGAACTTGGGAGTCTAGCAAGTCGATTTCTAGCGGATGGTGACGAGAGGCCCCAATACGCTGGTCACATAGGCCTGCTGCTCGGCGACGGTGGTGTTAAAGAGTGAGCGCGAGAGGGCATCCGCGGCATTGGCCAACGGATACACGTGCAAGTTATGGCGGGCGAGTAAGTCGCCCGCGGCAGCCTGTTCGGCGGTCCACTCGTAGCTCATAAACGTGGGGATGAACGAGGGGGCCTCAATCGAGATAGCCCCCGCCGGTGTCTTCACGACGTCAAACTGCGCGACGCCACCGATGAGATCCGGAATCTCCAACTGCGTGGAGAGGAGGTTTCCAATCGACCACCAGACGAGGACCTGCTTGCCGTCGGGCCCGGGAACCCACTCGACGGGCTCCAAAACGTGGGGTCCCGTTCCGATGATGACGTCGGCGCCGAGCTCAATCATGCGGGCGGCTTCGTTGCGCTGGGCATCATTGACGCCGTTGGAATATTCGGTTCCCCAGTGCAGGGAGACCAGCACGACATCTGCGTTGGCACGCGCCGTGGCCATCACCGACGTGAGAGCGGCGTCGTTACCAAGGACATTGAGACCGTAATCGGTGGCGGGAACGTTGCTGTATTCGGCAAACGAAACGAGGGCGAATTTAATGCCCTGAACCTCGGCAATCTTGACGGTTTGCTGTTCCTCGGGGGAACGATTGGCGCCGCTGATGAGAAGGGGGTTCAGGCTGTCCCAGACCGCGCGGGTGGCATTGATCGAGTCTTGGCCTTTGTCGGCCATGTGGTTATTGGCGATGTTGATGGCGTTGCAGCCGGCGCCACTGGCAATGTCGGCCGAGAACTTTTCGGGGGCGTTGAAGACCGGGTATCCGCTGATGCCAAACGCGGCGCCCGAAGAGGAGACCTCCTGGTTGCAGAACACGATTCCCGAGTTGGCGGTGAGCGGTTTCACGTCGGTGAGGAACTGGGCGTAGTCATAGGTTCCATCGGCCTGAAGCGCCGCCGCGTTGACCGTGTCATGAGGAAGCATGTCGCCCATGGCCGAAACGGTGACGCGGGTATCGGTCGGGGTGGGGGTCGGGGTTGCCGACGGGGTGGTGATCATGGGCGTTCCGGATGCTGAACTCCCCGAACCCGATCCTTGCGAGTTTGCTCCCGCCACTGCCATGGAGAGGATGCCCCACCCGCCGAACGCCAGCACGCACACGGCCGCAATCGCGATCACGATGCGACGCCTGCGCGCCACGGAAAAACTGCGCCATCCGCCCTTTGCCATGAGCCCATGCTAGCCGCGCTACGCTGAATATCGTGGACACGCATGGGACTAATGGGGTATGTCTGGGGGCTCGTCGCCCCAGAAGTTCGGGCGTGCTCGCGGTTGCGTCGCACCGTTCACACAACTCCCTGGTTATGGTGGCATCGATGACGCTCACCGCCGTTGTCGGGCTGGTCCTTGTCGCCTGCTCGTCCTCGACGACCCCCGATTCCGCCTCCAATGCTTCCGTGAGGGCTTCGCCTAGTGCCTCGGCTCTGGCATCCGCCCCCCCGACACCGACCGCTCCCGCGTTCGACCGCACACTACTTTCTTTGGATGACCCCAATTCACTGTGGGTGATCAGCAACAAGCACCGGCCCCTGAACCCGGTGGACTTCGCGCCGACTGACCTGTCGATGCCGGTTGGTGTGCCCAACGAGTTCACGCAGCCTCTGCGCGAGGCTGCTGCGCGGGCCGTCGAGACGATGTACACGGATGCCGTCGCTCAAGGAGTGAACTTCGGCATCATCAGCGCCTACCGCGACTACGGTACCCAGGTCTCGCTGTACAGCCGCTACGTCGCCCGCGATGGGCAAGAGGCCGCCGACACCTACTCTGCTCGCCCCGGCCATTCGGAACACCAGACCGGTCTCGCGGTCGACTTCGATGATGGCGGTGCCTGCTACTTGAACGCGTGCTTCGAATCCACGGCCGCGGGCCAGTGGCTAGCCGCCAACGCAGCCGATTACGGTTTCGTGCTGCGCTATCCCAACGGGCAAGACGCCATCACCGGATTCACCTACGAGCCGTGGCACTTTCGCTACGTCGGCGTCGGAGCAGCCCAAGCCCTGCGCGACTCGGGCACCCTGACCCTCGAGCAGTTCTTCGGTCTCGAGCCCGCTCCCGGGTATCTCTAACGCTCTTGATCAATCCCTGTAGAAAATCGAGGGATTCAAGATGGCACCGCCACGCAACCTCGCACGGTCGAGATCATCGAGGCCGACGAGGGTGGCTGCGTCGTCCCAACCGGTTTCTACGACGGAGACGAGCTCGTCAATAATGGTCCGGGCCTCCGTGGGCGTGAGGTGATAGACGTCGGCAGCGAGTTCGCAGACCTGGAGTCGGGAGCGACGGTCGCCCGCGCGATTAATGGCCATGGCTTGGTTGACTTCGCCGACAGATCGCGGTTGTGGGCAGATGTCGTAAGCCGGTGTGAGCGTGAGCAAAGAGCCATCCCAGAATGCCGCATGATTACGGGCGTGGTCGTCGATGTTGCCGACAATAACATTGAAAACGATTCGCGAAAAAAGTTCCCGAAGTGTGTGGTCCGGTTTCGTGAATCGAGCGCGAATAACGTCGGCAAAATCCGCGTAGCTGGCGTAATGGCCATTCATTGGAGTCAGCGCGAGCATCGTGAGGGCGGACACCATCATTTTGCGTGACCCCCCGTCACCGCGATCAAAGCGATCCACGAGGAGAACGTCACGTTCCCCAGCCGCGACCACTCTGGACGGAGCAACGTCTAACCCGGCCTGTGCCGCAAGATGCATCGCGATGCCTTCTGCCTTGACCACGGGGTAGGTGTCTGTCGTGCTGGAGAACTTGGCGATCTGGGTGTGACCATCATCGTCAATGAGCGCCTTGGGGCGGGCCCCGCCGATCGAGGTACCGCGAAGCAGTGCGTCGGCGAGAACGGGGGTGAGAAGTTCGCCTGCCTGGAGGCGATCCGCGGCCGCGAGCAGTTCGCTCAAACTGGCGTGGTGCTCGAACGTTCGCGGCACGTATTCGTCGGGCGACGCTTGGAAGTCGAGGGCCCCAATGCGGTCTGACCCGGATTCCAGCAGATAGGTCAGAAGCCCTAAGTCGTCGGTGTCACTCTCACCCGTCAGGCGACCAAAATGCTGGGCGAGGATGACACGACGCCCCCAGTAGTCGGGCCCCGCATCGAGAATGCTGCCGTGAGCTTCCCACGTGGCATCGGGGCGAAGAACGCCGCGTATCAGGGGGAGTTCTGGCAGGTAAAGCGGGAAATGGGTCTCTCGTTCCAGATACGAAATCCCGTACGTGAAGGAGTGGGTGTTTCCATCTTTGCGAAGGCGACCTGCAACGACGGGTTCGCTTTCACCCGGTAGCCATACCCAGACGTAGGCGGTGTCAGAAGTCATCGTCGTTGCTCTCATTGATTCGCGCGACCCGCGAGGGAAGCAGCGCGATTCGAGCGTTGACGAGTTCCCGCTCTGCAGGCTCACGGGCACCGACCAGAGGAATGCCCAGCATGGCGGCAACCTCAAAGACAGTACCGATGGATGTTGTGGCCGCGCCCTTCTCAACCGCCATCAGCGTACGTACGGCAATCCCCGCACGCTCGGCGAGATCAGCTTGAGTCCAGCGCTGCAAACGGCGCTCCGCCGTTATCTGGCGACCGAGGACCGACAGAGCATCCATTGTCCACGGTGAGTACGAGTGAGCTTTGCGTGACATGATGACCTCCTTAATATGCAGTTTATGCATGTTATTTAGTTTTTACAAGCAATACACTGCACTTTTAGAGCTGCGAGGCACAGCCAAGGGTCCCGGCGAACGTCCTAGCTACTGAGGGCGCGATCCACGATGGCGCGGGCCTCGGCCTGCACCAGAGCGAGGTGCTCGGCCCCCTTGAAGGACTCGGCGTAGATCTTGTAGACGTCTTCGGTGCCGGAGGGACGAGCGGCGAACCACGCGAATTCCGTGACGACTTTAACACCTCCGATGGCAGCGTCGTTTCCGGGAGCGTGCGAGAGCTTGGCGATGATGGGGTCACCCGCGAGATCGGTGGCCGCGATGTCGTCGCCGCTGAGTTTGCCCAGGCGCGCCTTCTGCTCGCGGTTGGCGGGCGCATCCACGCGCTCATAGACGGGGTCGCCGAAGCGCTCGGTGAGTTCGCGATACAAGACGGACGGCGTCTTGCCCGTGACGGCAATAATCTCAGCGGCCAACAGGGCCAAGATGAGGCCGTCTTTATCGGTGGTCCACACGGTTCCGTCATGGCGCAAGAAGGAGGCGCCGGCGCTTTCCTCACCGCCGAAACCCACGGAGCCATCGACGAGTCCGGGCACGAACCACTTGAACCCAACGGGAACTTCCCACAGCTCGCGACCGAGGGAATCGGCGACGAAGTCGATGATGGAGGAGGAGACGAGGGTCTTGCCAATGCGGGCATCCGGACGCCATCCGGGGCGATTGGCGAACAGGTACTCGATAGCCACGGCCAAGAAGTGGTTCGGGTTCATGAGTCCGGCGTCGGGGGTGACGATGCCGTGGCGGTCGGCATCCGCATCGTTACCGGACAGCACATCGAACTCGTCCTTGCGCGTGATGAGCGAGGCCATGGCGTTGGGGCTCGAGGGATCCATGCGAATCTTCTCGTCCCAGTCCAGCGTCATGAACGCCCACGCGGGGTCGACCTCGGGGTTCACGACCGTGAGGTTCAGGCCGTAGCGCTCGCCGATTTCGGCCCAATAGGCAACGGATGCTCCCCCCAGCGGATCGGCCCCGATGCGCACGCCGGCCGTCTTGATGGCATCCATGTTCAGGATGTTGCCCAAATCGGCAACGTAGTGCTCCAAGAAGTCATACGTCTCAACGAGACCCTCGGGGTCGGTGCGCTGCACGTCGACCAGGCCTGCCGCAATGATCTCGTTGGCGCGGGCGGCAATCCAGTTCGTGGCGTCGCTGTCGGCGGGGCCACCGTGCGGCGGGTTGTACTTGAAGCCGCCATCGCCGGGTGGGTTGTGGCTGGGGGTGACGACGATGCCGTCGGCCTGATCTGAATGGCCGGGGAGCGCGTGCCCGTCGGCATCATGACCGACCCGGTTGTAGGCCAGAATCGCGTGCGAAAGGGAAGGGGTGGGGGTGAAGCCGTCGCGGCTATCCATCATGACCCGCACGCCATTTGCGACCAGAACCTCCAGTGCGGTGGTCTGCGCGGGGCGGCTGAGGGCGTGCGTATCCATGCCGATGAACAGCGGCCCGGTGATGCCTTGCAGCGCGCGGTATTCGACGATGGCCTGCGTGGTGGCCAGAATGTGGTGCTCGTTGAACGCGGTGTTCAGGGAGGAGCCGCGATGGCCCGAGGTGCCGAAGACGACGCGCTGCTCGGGGATTGCGACATCCGGAACTAGCTCGTAATAGGCGTGAATCAGCGCCTTAACGTCAATGAGATCGGACGGGAGGGCGAGGGTTCCGGCGCGAGTGTTCACGTTTATAGTCTGGCACTGCCGGTAACATCGTGGAATGGAAACGTACAGCTATTTGGGCCCCGCCGGCACCTTCACCGAGGCGGCCCTCAAGCAAGTACCCGAGGCCGAAGGCGCCGAATGGCGTTCGGTCAATAACGTGGGCGAGGCCTTCGCGGATGTCGTCTCCGGCCGCAGTGTTGCTGCCATGATTGCCATCGAGAATTCCATCGAGGGTGGCGTCACCGCCACGCAGGATGCCCTGGCCAACATCCCCAACCTCCGCATTACGGGTGAGTACTTGGTTCCCGTGCGCTTCGATCTCGTGGCCACGCCCGGAACGAAGCTGGAAGACGTGACAATCGTCAACGCGCATCCGGTGGCGTACGGCCAATGCCGCCAATGGTTGGATTTCACGTTGCCGCATCACGGCCACATCCCGTCATCGTCAAATGTGGCGGCCGCCGCGAGCCTGCTGGAGTCATCGACGGCCGACGCCGCCATTGCCCCCGCCGGCATCAGTGAGCACTACGCCGTCGAGGTCTTGGCCACCAACGTGGGCGATAATCCGAATGCTGTCACCCGCTTCGTTCTTGTGAGCCGCACCACCGATTTGCCGGATCCCACGGGCTACGACAAGACCAGCCTCATCATTGAGCTGCCCGAGGATCGCTCGGGAACCCTGCTGGAGATGCTCGAACAGTTCGCCACCCGTGGCGTGAACCTCAGCCTCATTCAGTCGCGCCCCATCGGCGACAGCATGGGCCGCTACCGTTTCGTCATCGATGCCGACGGGCACATTAAAGATGAACGCATGGCGGATGCCCTCCTCGGCCTTCGCCGCTTCAGCCCCGGCGTCATCTTCTTAGGTTCGTACCCGCGGGCTGACCGGGCGCTGAGTGCGCATCCGTCGCGGTATGCCGACGAAGTCTTCACGGATGCTCGCGCGTGGTTGGATAACCTGCTCGGCAACTAGCTCGCGACTCTGTTAGTTCCCGTTCGGGAGCAACACGATTTTGCCGATGTGGCGTCTGGCTAGAAACTCGCTCTGCCCTTCGGCAATCTCGGCGAGCGGATAGGTGCCACTGATGACGGGATGCACGCTGCCGGCGCGGGCGAGTTCAACCAGTCGGGCAAAGTGCGCGCGGGTGTGCATCGAAGAACCGATGAGCTGCACGTTGTGCAGGTAGAGGCGCCGCAGATCGAACTCGATGACCGGGCCGGCGATGGCACCGGCGATCACCCAACGACCATTATCTTTCAGGAGCGGCATCAGCGACGCGAGCCCATCTCCGCCCACAATGTCGGCGACAACGTCGATTCCGTCGGGGGCAGCCGTTCGGATCTGTTGAACGAGATCGGCAGAATCGCGGGTCACCGCGGCGGTCGCGCCGTTCGCGAGCACAACGTCACCCTTGGATCCGCTGGTGATGGCGACAACCCGGGCGCCGAGGGCTGCCCCGAGTTGCACCAGAGCTAACCCCACGCCACCGGATGCCCCGGTCACCAGCAGGGTTTCACCGGCAACAGCGTGGGCGCGATCCAGCATGGCCATGGCGGTGCCAAAGGCCACGGGCAGGCACGCGAGTTCTTCATCCGACAGCGGAGAGTCATGCACGTCATAGGCGTGGGTCGCGTCGACGACGACATAGTCGGCGAATCCGCCATCCGCTTCGCTGCCCAGATAGCCCACCGGTGACGCATTGACGTCGTCCGAGGGGTAGAGGGCGGGGTCGATCAGCACACGGCGACCGACAGTGGCCTTGTCCACGCCGGCGCCGACCTCGACCACAACACCCACGACATCCCCACCTTGAATTCGGGGGAAGTCAAAGGTTCCGAGCCAGGCTGCTTTGGCGGACGGATCCTCGGGCAGGCCATAGGCGCCCTCGCGCGTCCAGATGTCGGTGTTGTTGACGGCGGCGGCGGTCACCTTGACGAGAACCTGCCCAGCTAGAGGGGAGGGACGCGGCCAATCGCGGTGAAGCACCAGCGCATCCGGGCCACCAAAATGCGTCAGAACGGCGGCGGTCATCACGGGCTTTGACGAGGGTGTCATCACCCCAGCCTGCCACTGACCGGGCGCAGGCCCCGCCACTTCGCCAGAAGTTGCCCCAACGCGCGGAACGAGAGCCGTAAACTTGAGAACGTGATTGACCCCGTTGTTTTACGCGAAAACCCTGATGTCCTCCGACGTTCGCAGGAGGCTCGTGGCGCGGCCGTTTCGCTGGTAGATGATGCCATCGAGGCTGACCTCGCTCGCCGTGCTGCCCTCTCCACGTTCGAGGAGCTCCGCGCGGAACAGAACGTGTTCAGTAAGAAGGTCGGTCAAGCTGCCGGCGACGAGAAGAAGGCGTTGCTCGCCGAAGTTCAGCAGCTTTCAGCAAAAGTCAAAGATGCCAGTGCCGTGGTTGTCGAGGTCGAAGCGGCCTACGACATCGCCGTGCGCAAGATTGCCAACCCCGTTCTCGATGGCGTTCCCGCCGGTGGCGAGGAGAAATTCGTCACCCTGCGCGAGGTCGGAACCATCCCCACGTTCGACTTCGAACCTCGGGATCACCTCGAGCTGGGCGAAATGCTCGGCGCCATCGACATTGCTCGTGGTACCAAGGTATCGGGTGCTCGTTTCTACTTCTTGAGGGGAATCGGAGCCCGTCTTGAGCTGGCCCTGATGAACATGGCCCTCGACCGCGCGCTCGAAGCCGGATTCATTCCCCTTATTACGCCCACGCTCGTGCGCCCCGAAATCATGGAGGGCACCGGCTTCCTCGGCGAGCACGCCGATGAGATTTACTACCTGCCCGCCGATGACCTGTACCTCACCGGCACAAGCGAGGTCGCGCTCGCCGGCTACCACTCCGACGAGATTCTCGACATGACAGGCGGCCCCCTGCGCTACGCCGGCTGGTCGACCTGCTACCGCCGCGAAGCTGGCTCGGGGGGCAAGGACACCCGGGGCATCATCCGGGTACATCAATTCAACAAGCTCGAAATGTTTGTGTACACGACACCGGATGAGGCCGAAACCGAGCACCAGCGCCTCGTTGCCTGGCAGGAGGGCATGCTGCAGAGCCTGGGCCTCTCGTACCGTGTTATTGATGTTGCCGCCGGCGATCTGGGTTCCAGTGCCGCCCGCAAGTTCGACATTGAAGCGTGGGTTCCGACTCAGGATGCGTTCCGCGAGCTCACCAGCACCTCCAACTGCACGACGTACCAGGCACGCCGCCTCGACACGCGTTACCGCGGAGAGAACGGCAAGACCACACCGGTCGCCACCCTCAACGGAACGCTGGCCACGACGCGCTGGCTTGTCGCCATTCTCGAAACCCACCAGCAAGCCGACGGATCGGTCATCGTTCCCGAAGCGCTTCGCCCCTACCTGGGTGGCCTCGAGGTTATGACGCCGTTGGCCCCCCTGACACCATCGACCCCGGTCACCGCCTAATGCGCGTTGCCGACGATCAGCGCCTGCTCATTGCGCTCGATATTGATGGCACGTTGCTGTCCGAGCGCGAGGACATCACCGAAGAGGTTCGCTTTCAGGTGACGCGTGTTGCCAACCTGGGCCACGAAGTCATGCTGGCCACCGGGCGTTCCTCCCGGGAGACGTTGCCCGTTCTGAACCGCCTCGGCCTCACCCCCGAATGGGTGGTGTGTTCCAACGGCGCCATCACGCTGCGCAAAGATGCCATGGCATCGCAGGGATACCGGGTGGAGTACGTCGAAACATTTAACCCGGAGAACGTGCTGCGCACCATCCAGCCGCATCTTCCCGACGGTCGTTATGCCGTGGAAGACGACAAGGGCGACTATTACTACACGCAGGCTTTTCCGGGCGTTGACGTCACCAATGCCACCCACAAGGTCCCCTTCGAAGAGTTGCTTCACCGCAATGCCACCCGCGTGGTCGTCGTCTCCCCTGATCACGAGACGGAGGACTTTCTCGCCGTCGTTGAGAGGATGGGCCTTCAGCGCGTCAGCTATTCCATTGGCTGGACCGCCTGGCTCGATATTTCACCGGATGGTGTCAACAAGGCAACAGCCTTGGAACGCGTTCGGCAACACCTTGACATCTCGCGTTCTCGCGTTGTTGCCGTTGGAGATGGGCGCAATGACATCGAAATGCTGGAGTGGGCGGCGAGTATGGGCCGCGCCGTCGCCATGGGGCAATCCCCCGAAGAGGTCATTGCGGTCGCGACAGAAACCTGTGGCACGGTCATCGAAAACGGTCTCGCCGACGCCCTGGCTCTGATCTAAAAAGGTCTTTCAGGTTTCATGCAGGATGCTCTGAAATCCTAAGAGCTGTCGTCGGGTAGAATCGAGCGGTCGTCTGAAGCACCTTTTTGGTGTGTCAGATAACGGGAGGGCTGTCCGAGCGGCCGATGGAGCTGGTCTTGAAAACCAGTGAACAGAAATGTTTCGTGGGTTCGAATCCCACGCCCTCCGCCAGCTTTACGGCATCACGACACAACTGAGACCGCAAGGGGATACATATGAGTGACGAGCCACGCACCCGCGCTCGGAGGGTTCACCGCGATTCCGGCGTTGTGCGCCATGGGCGCCAGCACACTCGCGGCCCCATCCGCACACTCCTCGGTCTTATTGGTGCCGGGCTCGTTGTAGTTTTGGTCAGCGGCGCATCCGTTGCTGCCGTCGCCGCGTGGGACGTCGCTCGTTCCATCCAACCTGGTGTTGCGCTGGCGAATGAAGCCAGCATTCCGTCCATCGGTGAAATTGAAGGCGGCGTTAACCTGCTCTTGGTGGGCAGCGATAGCCGTGTGGGAACCGATCCCAACATCTTCGACGTCGATCCCGGCAGCGTCCTCAACGACGTTAACATGCTGCTTCACATCTCTCAGGACCACAAGAGCGCGACTGTTGTCAGCATCCCGCGTGACATGGTCGTTCACTTTCCCAACTGCCCTGACGGCGGTGGCGGCTGGACAGGCCCCATTAATGCCACTCTGAACGAGGGCGGGCTGGCATGTGTTGTGCTGACGGTCGAGGCTCTCACTGGTCTCACGATTCCTTTCGCGGCAGAAATTCAGTTCAACGGCGTCATTGAGATGGCCAATGCCATTGGTGGTGTTGATGTCTGTGTGGCCGATCCCATTCAGGATGAGTACACCCAGACCTTCCTAGACCCCGGAATTCATACGCTCTCCGGCCTCCCCGCATTACAGTTCTTGCGCACCCGCCACGGCGTGGGCGATGGCAGCGACTTGGGACGCATTTCGAACCAGCAGGTCTTTCTCTCATCGTTGGTTCGCAAACTGAAGAGTGCGTCAACTCTGACGAACCCCGTCGCTCTTTATGGTCTGGCCAAGGCTGCGGCCAGCAACATGACCCTGTCGAACAGTCTGAACAACGTTGACACCATGGTCTCCATCGCGATGGCACTCAAAGACATTCCCCTCGACAGCATCGTGTTCGTTCAGTACCCCGGAACCACCGGTGGTGAGGGCGTTTACTCGGGCAAAGTTCAGCCCAACGTGACGGCAGCGGCAGCGTTGTTTGACGCTATTGCGGCCGATCAGCCTGTTGGCCTTTCGGGAACCACTGGTGTTGGGTCGGTGACGGATCCAAACGCTCCGGCTCCAGCACCCGTTGACCCGGCGGCAACCCCGTCAGCAACGGATGCGGCGACTCCGGCGACCACAGCGGCACCGGTCACCGTCTTGCCCGATGCGATCACGGGCCAGACAGCAGGTTCGTTCACATGCTCCAAGGGTCGAACGCTCGACCAGCAGTAAGTTTCTGGGCGTCGGCCCTGCGGTCGTCGAAGTGACGGTCGTTTTCGGGCACGCCCACGGTGTCGGTATGATTGCACATGTGCATTCGCTTTGGCGTGTGCGCGAGGAGTCGTCGCATAGTTCGGCCTAGTGCACCACCCTGCTAAGGTGGAGAACTCGTAAGGGTTCCGAGGGTTCAAATCCCTCCGACTCCGCCAATGAGAAGACCGCCTGGAAGGGCGGTCTTTTTCGTTGGCGGAATGAATCGGGTGGGGATTTGGGAGGAGAGCATGCTGCGCATGTTCGACGGTTCCCTCCGACTCCGCTCTGTGTCACCCCTCTACATCCCTTTATATAAGCGGAAGTAGGGGGTTTTTCTTTGCCCCGAAAAGGCAAACTGAACACGAAATGAACACACTTTGTTTGGGGCGAGCAAGATTCAGGGCTGTTGAAAGGCCGTGTCGGGTGTCATTGAAGGCCGCGAGTGGTTTACTTCGCCACAGGTGGCCACATCGTTTTATTGTAAATTCATGGGCACTATCGATTGATTCCCGCGATGACGGTGACGCTGCCCTGCTGGTGGCTCAGCAGGAATAATTGCTTGGAAAGTTATAACACTGTACACTTTACAAGTATGAAGGCGGCGGAGATTGATGCAACCCTCGGGGAAATCTCCGCGGGTCAATGGGGCATGCTCACTGCACACCAAGCTCGCGCCCGCGGCATCAATCGTTCCAACCTCGCCCACCGAGAGGCGGACGGAAGGCTGGAACGGCTAACTCACGGGGTGTACCGGCAGGGTGGTTCTCCCTCCCTCCCCCTTGACGATCTCAGGGCTGCGTGGCTCTCCACGAACCCAGAGAAGCTCGCATACGAACGCACTGCAGACCCAGACGTCGTTATTGGTTCGGCTGCGGCAGCCCTCGTCCATGAAATAGGTGACATTGATCCACTTCCGTACCGACTGATTACGCGGGATCGCCGTCAGACGCAACGGCACGAGATTGCTTACAGTCAACGTTCACTTGATGCGCAGGACGTCACCGTTCGCGACGGTCTGCCGGTGACCACTGTGGAGCGCACGATTGCCGATCTCCTTCGAGACTATGGAGACATCTCACTCGTGGCGGATGCCCTCCGTGAAGCAACACGCAAGGATCGGACGCTCAATGAAGCCCGCCTCGCCCAACTCCTCGCCCCGCTTGCCGAGCGTTATGGGCACCCCGAAGGAAAAGGGGAGGCCTTGCTCAATCAGCTCCTCACGGCAGCAGGACTTGACGTCGTGTCGAGAGCGCGACGGGTTCTTCAAGATGCTGCATTAGCGGAGGCCGTTCAAGAGATTCTTGCGGAGGTAGCGCCACCTTCCCCGGGCAGAGTGAGAGCGAGAGAGGGTCACAAGTGAATAACTTCGCTTCCGGCCGAGCAATGTCCGCCGCCGTCACGCTCGCTGCCCAAAAAGCAGCCGGAGGCAGAGGAAAGGTCGATGTAAAACGCAACGTCGACCAAGCCTTTTACGACAGATTTCTGTGCCGCATCTTCTCCGAGAAGGATGGCCCCTTCCTGCTCAAGGGAGGTACCCGCATGCTCGCGGCCGTTCCGAACGGCCGGGCAACGAAGGACGTCGATCTGGAGGCACGAGAGCACACGCTTGAGGCCGCCATATCGAACCTGACGCGTTTGGCCGGAATCGATCTTGGAGACTTTCTCGTCTTCACGTACACAGGGCACAAGGACGCGGGTGGGGAAAACCAGCCCAACGTTCAGGCTGCTGCGGTGAAGTTTGATGTCACAATCGTAGGCCTTGGAAGGCAAAGCCCCCTCAGAGTGGACCTTGCCATGCATCTGCGCCCTAACGCAATCGTGGTGAGAAGCGCTCCCGCGTTCCGACTCGAAATCCCTGAGTTCAAGACTTTCGACTACGCCATGATCACCATTGAAGATCAGATTGCCGACAAGGTCTGCGCCATCATGTCTGAATACGGTGTCGGCGCGCAGGGCTCATCTCGCGCGAAGGATCTCGTAGACATCGTCATCTTGGCCCTGAACCAAGAAATTGGTGCCACCAGCCTGCGCCAGGCTATTCGAGCCGAGGCCACGAATCGTGCCCTTCCACTCTTCGATTCAATTAGCGTTCCAGAAGCCATTCGCGACGGTTACGCGAAACTGGCGTCCACCGTCACGCCGATTGATGGCTTTCGAACATGGGCCGAGGCGGCCGCTCTGGTCAACCTGCTTATCGAGCCCATCTTGAGCGACCGCGTTGTCCATGGACTCTGGTCCCCCAATCATCGGGCGTGGCTACCCTCGTTGACGTAAACGCTACAGAACGTTTTCCGTTGCCAAAGGGGAAGCCGCACGATAGGCGGCATCTAGAGCAGTAGAGACGCTGTCGAGGTCATCGTCGAAGAGGTCAGAGTAGACATCGAGGGTCATTGCGGCAGAGGGTTTTCGCCTCAAAAAGCTCAGATGAGGTTCTTAAGCATCTTCACCGAAGTTGTTTCGTACCCAAGTGAGTCGTAGAGGCCCCGGGCGCGGGTGTTGAATCCGAAGACGCTCAGGCCGAGAGAATGCGCACCATGTGAGCGCGCGTATTCCTCACCGAGGAGCATGGCCGCTTTCCCAAATCCCTGACCACGCTCTTCAGGGTTGATGACAACGTCCCAGACCCACCACGCCCCCGGATCGGCGCTGACATCCTGTCCGATCCACAGGTAGCCCACGGCTGCACCCGCCTCGTTAATGATGTGAAAGACCTCATTGCCAGGGCTGCAAGCACCATCCGGGAACGAACGAGCCATGCTCTCGGCCGCGATGCGCTGAGCGTCCTCGACCGCTCGGCCCTGGGTAACTAAATCGCTGACGTATTCGGCGCAGCTGCGCTCCAGCCACGACAGGAATTCGCTAGTGAGGATTCGCTGAAGGGTCACAGTCATTTCTCAATCCTTCCAGACACCAATCTCCACAAGTGCCAGCCGAAGATTGCCACACCGCCACTCCGCCACCCTGCTCTGGCCGAATTACATTCGGATTGCGTGCTGCCCCCTGTGGGGTCGTGCCTGAAGCCATGCCGCTCGACCAAATGAGTCATGTTCTGTAAGCTAATTGTAAACATGTCTTATTTGTGTCGAAAGGAACCAAATGACGATCTCGATCCGACTCACCGACGACGAAGAAGAGCGCCTCGATCAGCTCGCACGTCGCACGGGCCGCTCGAAGAGTTTCTACGTTCGCGCAGCGCTTCATGAGCACTTGGCCGAAATGGAGGATGCCTTCACTGCCGACGAGTCACTCGACGCTTTCGAGGCCGCCGGACGACGCACCCGCCCGCTTGCGGCACTCAAGGCCGAGACTAATCTGTGACACCTCGGTGGCAGGTTGAAACCACCGAGCAGTTCGACCGTGACTTCAAAAAACTTGACCGGGCAATTCAACGACGAGTGATGGCCTACCTCGAAGAAGTAGAAAAACTAGATGATCCTCGCCAGCGCGGCAAGGGTCTCACGGCCAACCACACGGGAGTGTGGAGGTACCGAGTCGGAGATCACCGCATCCTCGCCCAGATCATCGACAACTCCTTGACCGTCCTCACCCTCACCGTTGACCATCGCAAAGATGTGTACTGAGAACTAAGAAACCTTGAGCGCTTTTAGCGGGCTCTCGACCTGCGCGGGAGCCTTGCTCGCCGTTAGGCTGAATTGATGACTCCCCCCACTGAGCATCCTGTCCATATCGAGAATTTCCGAATGGACTTCGGTGGAACGACCGTTGTCTCCGATCTTTCTTTCGATGTGCGCCGCGGAGAAACCTTTGGTTTCCTGGGCTCCAACGGGTCGGGGAAGACCACCACGCTGAGAGCGCTGCTGGGGATTTACACTCCCACCGGCGGAACGCTTCACATCGACGGCCGCCCGTTCACACCGGAAACGGGACCCCGGCTGGGGTACCTTCCCGAGGAGCGTGGTCTTTACAAAAAGGAATCCGTCATCGATGTGATGACCTACTTTGGGCGGCTCAAGGGCGTGAGCAAAAAGGGGGCCGTCGTCTGGTCGCAGAACTATCTCGAGCGGGTTGGCCTGGCAGACAAAGCCAAGACCCGCGTCGAGAAGCTTTCCGGCGGAGAACAGCAGAAGGTGCAGCTGGGGGTCACGATCATGAATGAACCTGAGCTGCTCATCTTGGACGAGCCCACAAAGGGGTTCGACCCGGTTAATCGGCGACTGCTGATGGACATCATCGAAGAGCAGAAGGCCAACGGAGCCACGGTGCTCATGGTCACCCATCAGATGGAGGAGGTTGAACGCCTCTGTGACCGTGTCATTTTGCTGAAGGATGGGCGCGCTGAAGCGTATGGCACCATTCCAGAAGTTCAGAATCAGTATGGGGGCACGATGATTCGCCTGGGGTATTCGGGGGAGATCCCGCCATCACCTCAGTATGAGATCAGCACTCGCTCTCGCAACTACGCCAAGCTGACGCTCGCGGAATCCTTTGATGAAGCCTTGATTCTCAAAGAACTCGTGGACGCCGGAGTTCTTGTTCGGAGCTTTACGACGAGCAAGCTCTCGCTTGAAGAAATTTTCGTGCAGGTCTATGGCGAGCAGACCGAGAAAGTAAGTGCGTGAGATGGCACAGCACAACCTGGCCACGGTCGTCGGTTTTGAAATTCGTCGCACTCTGGGGCGAAAAAAGTTCTGGCTGATGACGCTGTTCGTGCCAGTGGCCATTGCCATTGTCATTGGGCTCATCGTCTTCTCTAACTCCTCCGTTGAAGGCACGGGTGCGTCGTCGCCCGAGGCGGGCGGGTCCGCATCGGCACTGACCTTCACCTATAGCGACGCGTCAGGCCTGGTCGACCCAGCAATCGCCACGACCTTTGGGGGAACTGCTGTAACCGACGATGCGACTTCCATTGCTGCCGTCAGGGCGGGCACCTCAGAAGCACACTTCGTTTTCGCCCCCGACCCCGCGACAACGGCGACTGCCGTCTATGGCGCCGATCTGGGACTCTTCGCCAATTCAACGTATGCCAGCGTCGCCACCTCGCTACTGGTCGCCAGCAGCCAAGCTGAAATTGGAAATCCCACTCTCGCCACGCTTGCCCAAGGGAACGTGCCCGTCACCTCGACGACGTACGTAAACGGTGAGGTGAACGCTGGCTTTGGGGGAATTCTGCCCCCACTGCTCTTCCTCATTCTCTTCTTCCTCACCTTCGTTCTTCTGGCGAACCAAATGCTGACCGTCACGCTGGAGGAGAAGGAAAACCGAGTCACGGAGATGATTCTCACCACGCTGAATCCCACGGCTCTGATTGGGGGCAAAATCATCGCCTTGTTTGCCGTCGGATTCGTGCAGATCCTTGTCTTTGCGCTTCCGGTGCTCATTGGTTACCTCTTTTTCCGCACGTCACTGGGCATTCCCGAGATCGACCTCGCCTGGCTGAGTATTGATCCGGTGAGAATGATCATCGGAGCCCTTCTGGCCCTTGGCGGCTTCGCCCTCTTTACGGGGACACTCGTCGCGATTGGTGCCGTGATGCCCACCGCGAAAGACGCCGGAAACCTTTTTGCGGGCCTGATGATTCTCATGTTCGTTCCGCTGTACGCGGTGTCGCTCATCATTTCGAGCCCCACCAGCCCGGTGGTGCAGCTCTTCACGTACTTCCCGTATTCGGCTCCAGTCACCGCGATGATTCGTAACGCGGTCGGAACGTTGTCGGTCGGGGAAGCCACGATTGTGATTGTGGTGCTCTTTGCCCTGAGTGCGGTCGTCCTCCGGCTGGCTGTTCGACTGTTTCGTTACGGATCGATTCAGTACACGAGCAAGGTGTCCCTTAAAACAGTGTTCTCCACCGCGAAATAGCACGAGGCATTCACCGCTCGTCGCGGGAGCTTATGCTTAGCGAGGCACTGGAGAATCGCGACGAGGTGGGGCCGCCCCCTTCAGGCCCCTGATTGCTCCACAAAGGTTTCTTATGCTTCGTACTGTCAGCTCCCACATTGTGCTGAACGCTCTTGCCCCCGCTCAGCTGGTGCTGTCGATTTCGGTTGCTGATACAGAGAATTCGAGCGAGAAACTCGCGGTTACGCAGGGCGAGAGCGAGTGTGCTGTTCGCGAGGTTCTCGATCAGCACGGCACACGATTGCATCTGGTGGATGTCGTGGCCGGCCCCATCGACGTGACCTACAGTGCGCAGATCACCGGTACGGCAGCGTCGGCGGCGCTGAGTGAGGTGGAAAACATCCGGTATCTGCGGCAGAGCCGTTATTGCGAGTCAGATGTGTTGGCGCCGACGGCCCGTTCGCTGTTCCGTGGCCTTTCGGGAGCCGAACTGGTGAGCGCCGTGCGCGAGTGGGTTGCGACCGAAGTGCGCTACGTTTCGGGGTCCAGCAATTCCACCGATGGCGCCCTGCGCACACTTATCTCGCGCAAGGGCGTGTGCCGCGATTTCTCCCACCTCGTGGTGGCGCTGCTGCGCTCCCTCGATGTTCCGGCCCGCATGGTCTCGACCTATGCCCCCGGTCTCACGCCGATGGACTTCCATGCCGTTGCCGAGGCTTTCGTTGACGGAGCCTGGCATGTGCTGGATGCGACGGGAACGGCTCCGCGCCAATCGCTCGTGCGCATTGCCACCGGCCGCGACGCTGCCGATATTGCGTTCTTGACGGTCATCGGCGGTCAAGTGAATCTTCGCTCGTTAGTCGTTACGGCCACCAGTGACGAATTCGTTACCGACGATCACAGCGAGTTCATTCAGCTGCACTAATTCTGCCGGCGTTTATTGCTCCAGAAGTCAGTGGATTCGATCGCATCGGGTGTCGGCGAGTAAATTTAGCGAGTGAGCGGTGAAGCCCACACAACCAGCACAGGAGATCACAGAATTATGTCTCACACCGACGACTTCAAGGCCGCCTTTCGCAATCATCCTGGTGGCGTTGCCGTCATCACTGCTGATTCTGGTGATGGCCCCGTGGGGTTGACCGCTACCTCCGTCTCGTCCGTTTCTGCTGAACCTCCCATGTTGATGTTCTCTGTGTCGGGACACTCCTCGACCGGCCCGGCGTTGAAAAAAGCCCAAACGGTTGTTGTGCACCTTCTCGGGGAACAGCACGTCGAGCTTGCCAAAACCTTTGCGACCAGTGGCATCAACCGTTTCGCTGACGCAACATCATGGTCTCGCCTGGAGACGGGTGAACCATACTTGTTGTCGGCCACAACGTGGCTGCGGGGCAAAGTCGTTAACCAAATGGATGCCGGCGAATCGACCATCGTTGTCATCGAGATTCTCGACGTCAGATTGCCCACTGGTGCAGAAGGCGATGCCGCTGAGGATGTCCAGCGCCCGTTGGTGTATCACAATCGCACGTGGCACTCGTTGAGCGATTCCTCGACTCTGGACTAATGGCGTGAAGATCGTAATTGCTCCGGACTCCTTCAAAGGCAGTTTGTCGGCCGCGCAGGCCGCCGAAGCAATGGCGGCTGGTGTTCGTGACGTTTGGGGCCCTTTGGCCGAGATTGTTCTGAAGCCCATGGCAGACGGTGGCGAGGGCACACTGGATGCGATTGCCTCCGCCTGGGGAGTGGCGCCGGAGATCATGACCACGGTGGACGCCATTGGCCGCCCCACGACGGCTCGCTTCGGCATATCGCGAGACGGACTCCAGGCCGTCATCGAGGCGGCTGAAGCCAACGGCCTTCCGGGAGTTTCTGACGTGCCCCTCCAACCGTTGAGGGCGGATACGTTCGGCGTTGGCCTGATCGCACGGGAGCTGCTCGATCGCGGGGTGAGCGACATTCTGCTGTGTGTCGGGGGATCGGCGACCACCGACGGAGGCACGGGAGTACTGAAGGCTCTGGGGGCACGTTTTCTGAATTCGGACGACGAAGAGGTCGCGGTCGGGGGCGTGGGACTGAAGGACATTGTCTCCATCGACACGACCTCATTGCATGCGCAGGCGCGCAATGTTTCGTGGAACATTGCCGTTGACGTGGATAACCCGCTCTGCGGGGAGCGTGGCGCCGCCGCAACTTTTGGGCCACAGAAAGGTGCGACTTCTGCCGATGTGGCGCTGCTGGATGCCGGACTCGCCAACCTTGCCCGCGTGCTTCAGGGGGCAACGGGCAGGGAAGACCTCACCGGCACCGGCACCGGAGCGGCCGGTGGAATTTCCCTGGGCATGAGGGCTCTCCTTGGTGCGCGCCTCGAGCCGGGCTCCGCCCTGGTCGCCCAGGCTATTGGGCTTGCGACGGCGATGGACGGCGCCACGTTGGTCTTGACGGGCGAAGGTTCCTTCGATTCGCAGTCCCTCGCCGGCAAAGTTGTGTCGGCGGTTGTCGCGGATTCCCCCGCGGGGTGCCCGATTGTGGTCATCGCCGGTCGCATCGGACTCACGCCAAACGAGACGCGAGTCGCGGGAATAACGGCAGCCTTCTCGATAGCGAACGGCGCATCCGACCTTGCGACATTGATGACGGATGCGGAAGTCCGGGTTCGAGAAACGGCCGCGCACGTCTCCGCGCTGATGAATTCTGGAAGGCTCGATTAGCAGAGAGTGTCCCTCTCAAGATAAGCTCACATAGTTGGTTTCCAACACTGCGCCCGTAGCTCAACGGATAGAGCATCTGACTACGGATCAGAAGGTTGGGGGTTCGAATCCCTCCGGGCGCACTCGTTGAGACAGCGAGATTTGAGGCGGTTTACCTTTTAGGTGAGCCGCTTCTTTCGTTTCTCCCCAGCTACGGCCCGACTCACAATGGCCTAGAATCTTTCCTCACCGCGACGTGGCGAAAGAGTAGGTAGAGCCCAGCCCCGGCAACGACCCCGACAATGTAGCCAACTCCGGCACCTCCCATTGCGTTGCGTGAGACCCAGCCAATCCACGAGAGAGCGGGGATGCTTTCGGCAATCGAGTTGCCAATGGGGGTTGCGGTAAAGGGGAGCAGCACGAGAAAAGCAATAATGAACGACCACGCCGCAGGCCAGATAAACGTCGGGGGCTTCTCGTACCCCTGTCGCGTTTGGCGTCGCAACAGCAGTTCGACGATGACGATGCCGAACCACGGGGTCGTGTAGTAGCCCGCCAACAGGACGACATCCTGAGTGGTGTCGCCGAGCGAGGAGTTACGAGCCGCGATTGCCAAGCTCAGTCCCACGGCCGCGACGAGAAGTGACGCAAATGGTCGAGAGAATTTGACTCCCATTTGAACGAGGCTGAGACCAGCGCTGAAGTCATTCAGGCCGTTGGCAGTTCCGAGTGCGACGCCCATGGCGACCAGCGCAATTATCGCGGGAAGCCCGCCACCGAGAACGCTCTCAACCCGGCTCATCGGGTCGGCAATAGCCGCTTTGGTTGAGAGCCAGGCGCCGATCCCACCGAGCACAATGAGTGGCAGGGAGCTGCCGAGGAGAACCCAGAGGAAAACCTTACGAGGGGAGGTCGTCACGGGCAGGGTTCGTGACAGGTCGGTGGCCTGCACAGTCCACGATATGGACGAGCTCAGCCCCAGAGCAATGGCGAGCCAGATGCCAGCGACAGGAACCCCCACTGAAGGATCTGGCATCGGTGCCGGAGCAATATCGCGCATGGCAACCATGAGCCAGACGGCGATCACGATCATGACAGAACTAATCCCCAGGCCCAAAATGCGCATCGCGCGGATTCCGAGAAAGACAACGGTCACTTCCACGGCGAAAACGCAAGCGAGAGCCAAAAAGAAGGTGATGCCGAGGGAGGAGGCCAACGCATCAACCCCAAAGAGGTCATTCAATCCGTTGTAAGCGACGAGGCTAAAGATGAGGAAGATTCGCGGAAGAAGAATCGCCGGCCCGAAAGCCAAGCGGCCCAGAGGCATCGCCGCGAGTCCGGTCGTGGGACCCCACATAGAAATCATCGCCAACGCGATCATCCCGAGCACCACACCAATGCTGAGGCCAATGAAACCGTAAAGGAAGCCGGGGCCAGATTCTCCGCCGCCGGCAACCATGCCTGTGATAATCGCTCCGGGAGCAAACATGACGCCAGCCCATGTCACAGCCAGGGATCGGGGGGTTCCCTCACGTTGATGTGTGGCCAACGTCGTTGTTTCAGTTTGGGGGTTCATGAGATAAATATATGCCCGCTGAAACTATTATCGGAAGGGAGACGTGAGCGAGCAATAGCCGGAAAGTGGCAAGAAAGAAGTAAAATCGTTACAGGAGATTCCCAAGGGTGGGGATCGGGCGAGGTAAACGAGAAATCATGAAGAAGATTGTTATCTGGACAATGGCCATTGCGGTGGCAGCACTCGCAACGGTCGGGCTCGCAACTCCTGCATTCGCCGCTCCGGTCACGTCCTCCAACGTTGCAACCATCGGCGGAGCCAACTTCGTGTCCACCTCTGCCGATGGAACGATTACGGCTGCGTACTCGGCTGATACGGGACTTTCGGTTTATAACAGCACGACGGACCAGGTGAGCTCCTACACCGCAATCTTTCTTGGCATGACGCATGTCGGTGAAGCGGTCGTTTCGCCCGATGGCACCGAAATCTATATTCTCGGAGACAATCCTCAGGCCGTCGCCGTCTTCAATGTCTCCAGCGAGACGGTGACCAGAACCATAGCCTTGCCGTTCTCGGCATGGATGGGGGCCATTACCCCCGACGGGTCTACGCTGCTTGTCTACGCCAAAACGACCCAGGAGATTCTCAAAATCGATCTGGGGTCGGACACGGTGAGCACCCCACTCAACCTGGGGCTTGATTACCCCTATCAGCTCTGTGTTACCTCCAACGGGTCGACGGTTTATGTTCCCGGCTACGACGCTGGCTATACCTCGATTGTTGACATCGGCTCGCTGACGCAGACGGGCACGTTGCCCGACACCGACCAGCCCCTCAACTGTGTGCTCGGTGCCGACGACACATTGTTCATTGGCGACTATGCCACGGGTGCCGTTCGCAAGTATGCCGCCGATGGGTCGAACATCGTAAGTGCCGCGGGCTTGGCCGAAGAGATGTATGGAATGGGCCTTACCTGTAACAGTGTGATCGTCGGGGACTACCAGAACACGGGCTACGCCGTCTTAGACCGCACGACGCTGGAGCAAACGGGATCCATTGCGTCTGAGGTGTACACCTACATGATGACGGTAACGGCCGACGCGAAGACCACATGGGTTGGCGGTTATTACGCCGCTCAGGGCCTGCAGTCCATCACCGAGGACAACTGCCCTGTCGCAGCACCGACACTTCCAAATACGGGGATTAGCTCGCAGGGCGCATTCATGATGACAGGGATTGCCAGCCTTGCGTTAGCTCTTGGGGCTGGCCTGATCATGCACCGACGCCGAAAGAACTCTTAGGAGCCCGATCTAGTTTTTAGTGCCTGTGACGGACTGGTAGAGCACGTTTGCAAGGAGACGTGAGTACTGATCTGAGAGGTGGTTATCGCCCCGCCCTCCGGTGACGAACGTTCCGGCAATGGCCTCCGGACAGATGTTGTGGTCAGAGGTGCAGAACCAGTCCCGCGTGTCGACGTGCGTTGCCCCTGCCGCAAGAGCCGCTTGCCTCTCCCCGTCGAGAAAGCCCCAGGAGAATCCTGTCGAATTCTTGCATGACGACAGCGGGGTCGGAATATGACAATTGGGCCCGCCTCCGGGCGATTCTGCGAGGACAACGACAGAGGGCGAGAGCGCTGTAACCTGGTCGAGATAACGCGTGAGACCGGCGTTCCACGTTGTTCCCCGATCATGTGAATCGGTGGGCAACATCAGGAGCCCCTGTTCCCAGGCCGTCGCATTTGAGGCCACCACGATATCCGGATGCAATTCCTTGAGTTCCTGAAGCACCCACTCTCTGTGTTGAGCGCACTGCATATATTCGGTCGACACCTTGTCGAGGTGCAGAGCAAAGTCGACTGTTGGGCACTGAGAGTGAGTCAGGCTGATAACTTTCCATCCCCGCGGCGCGAAGCCGTCGACGAGTCCCGAAATATATTCATTCGCAAATGAATCGCCAATGACGGCCAACACGTGGGTGCCGCGGGGGTCCCCAAAGGTGCAGGAGGCAACCTTGTCAGCGGAATCAACGTCGAGACACCCCAGGTCCCAATTACTCGGGCGCGTGCGGGGCGCGGATTTCGGCGGAACATCCCACGTATTTGTGATGACCTGGTGCGCGATGGCAGCCTGCACGGCGCTGACGTTTGCAAACGGCACCCCCAAGGCGGGCGCGTTCGCCCCCTGCAGCTGCGTGTTGATTCCGACTCCCGTGGCACCAGCTACAAGGACCAGACTCCCGACAGCGGCAAAAATGAGAGCCCGCCGCGTCGTTCGCAGCTTTGTGCCAAAGCGAAGAGGGTTCTCCACCAGATACTTTGTGGCCACTGCCGCTGCGAGAGTCAGGGCGATGATGACCAGAGCAATTTTCCAGCCCGAGCTCCGCCCGCGGACAAGCTCAAAAGTGACAATAATCGGCCAATGCCAGAGGTAGATGACGTAGGACAGGCCGCCGATGAACAAGACGGGCCGGAACCGGGCTAACCGTGCGGGCTCCCAAGGGGTACCGAGATCGCCGACATACAGGAGAACTGCCGTTGCGAGCACGGGCCACAAAGCGGCATATCCAGGAAAGGGTGTGGCGTCGTTGAAAACCCAGGCTGCCGCGAAGAGGGCGGAGCCCGCACTCCATGCCGAGAAGATGAGAATCACTTTTCGTGCGCGTGAGCGGGCGTGGCTCAGCACGGGGGGCACGAAGACAATCAGGCCTCCGAGAGCGAACTCCCAGACTCTCGTAAACGTCGAGAAGAATGCCTGCTCCGGATTCGCATCCGTGAACCAGATAGATGCCACCAGCGATGCGATGAAGATGAAGCCGAGGACGGCCGGAAATAGCCACTGTTGGCCGCGGCCCCTTTTGAGTACCTTCCGGAGGACGAACAGTGCCGCTAAGAAGAGCAGCGGCCATAAGAAATAGAACTGTTCCTCTACCGACAATGTCCAGTACTGCTGAATGATCGACGCGGAGTCGCCAGCGTGAACATAGCCTGAGCTGAAAAACACGAGGAACCAGTTGGTGACATACAGGGCGCTGGCACCGACGCCCGCCGCAAAGCGAATGACGTCATTGACGGGCACCACGACAGCGGTGACGACGAGGGAAAATGCGAGAACAAGAAAACTTGCGGGGAGAAGCCGCCGGATTCGTCGCGCGTAGAACGCCAAGGGTCGAAGGCGATCTGTCGCGCGAAACTCCCGGTACAGATGGTCGGTGATGAGAAATCCCGAAATGACGAAGAACACGTCCACGCCAATGAATCCGCCGGGCACTTGGGCGGGATAGAGGTGATAGCCAAAAACAAAAATTATGGCGAGAGCGCGGAGCCCCTCAATGTCTGTGCGTTTCTTCCCGAGAGGGCGGTCAACGGCGTTGGGCGTGACGTTCACCGTGAAAACCTCTTCTCATCAACTCGGCATGGTGAACTCTTAGTATTTGAGCCCAGACGGATTTGATATTAGTAGATTCCGAACCCACACGGGCACCCGGGGAGATTCCTCGCCTCAACTATGGAACTGTCCGGGTGGGTTCACCTCACTTACGCACGCCTCATTCAGGTAACGTCGGTGACCTCGCGAAGGCCGGTGCCCAAACCGTGCGGAGTTTTCTCCCACGAGAAGGGCTTCAGAATGAGCAGGATGAGAGCCCTCCATGCAGCAAAACCGTGCAGGAACCAGTAAATCGGGTTGAAAATGGCGTAGCTGGCAAGCCTCCAGCCTTGACGACGCCATCCGGCCCACGCTGCCAACACAATGACAATGATGTTGCCGGCGAGGGAATTCCAGACGGCTGCCTGCGCAAACAACGGCGGCAGATCCAGTGCGGTAAATCTCACGCCGACATAGGTCAAGATCGTGAAGCCCCAGACAATGGGGTATGACAAGAAGAGCAGCGGAGTCGACGCGATCAGGGCAAAGGTGGAGATGACACTGCGAAACCCCGCCGATCGCGCAAAGCGAAGGGGATAACGAGCGTCGACGAGCGCGGTCACCATGTAGCCCTTAATCCAGCGCGTTCGCTGCCGAATCCAGGCGGGAATTTCCGAGCAGGCCTCCTCCCACGTGGTGGATTCAATTGTGCTGATTCTGAACCCGGCGGTCGCCGCTCGCATGCCAAGGTCAGCATCCTCGGTCACGTTATAAGGATCCCAGCCACCGAGCTCGCGCAGAAGCGACGTGCGAAAGTGATTGGACGTGCCCCCGAGGGGGATGGGCAAACGAAAGACCTCCATACCGCGCAGCATGCCGTCAAACCACGTCGAGTACTCCAACGTAAACATGCGGGTCAAAACGTTCTGGCGAGAATTGAAATAGTTGAGCGCCGCCTGAACGCAGACCAGTCGCTTGTCTGACTTGACGTGGGCCGGGTGGTGAATTTTCTGCGCCCGCAAAAAGGCGTGATGAGCCTTGCGCAACTGATCGACCTCTGGTTTGTCCTCGACGTCAAAGACAACAAGGTACTCGCCGCGAGCAAACATGAGGCCAAAATTGCACGCTCGAGGTTTCGTCATCGGGGTGCCTGCCGGAACGATCAAGAGCTGCACGTACGCGGGAGGGGCAGCATCTTTGCACGCCTGAATGGTGAGAGTGTCCTCTTCTTCCAGCAGAATAAGAACTTGCAATTGAGCGGTCGGCCAATCAAGTTCGCCTATGTTGCGGATGACATTGGCAATGACATGTGCTTCGTGAAAGACCGGCACCAAGATTGTGTAGAGGGGCAATTGCGCATCCGAAGGGGGCTCCTCGGGTAAAGCCGCCGAAGCTAGTCGGGCTCTTTGGGTGGCAACGGCCGCCGCCACGATCCGGTCATCATGACGGCCGAATGCCCCCACGATGGACGCGAGGGTTCGAAAGCTCACCGCCACGAGAAAGAACACATTTGCCATAACGAGGAGGGAAATAATAGTCGCGGACGTCGCCCAGATCATTCCCCCGATCGTCGCCGCCACCAGAATCCAACTGAGAATTTTTTGCCACAGCGCTAGGCCGGCTTTTGCGGACTTGTCGGGGGCCGTTGTGGCGAGCTCTTCGGCTGCATTGAACAGGAGGCGACTTCGGCAGTTGCGCAGCACGGCTTGGGTGATGTCCCAGTCGGTTGTGACGTTGAGCACCACATTTTGCACTGCAAAGGAGGCGCGAACCTGATCCATCATTTTCGGCGTGAACGGAACCGACGTTGCCACGGTCAGCGTGTCTCCCCGTTGGTGGAGGGGGAGCCATTCGGCCTGAATCAGGTCCTCGGGCTCCCGAGCGTCGAGGATTCCGGCGTCGGGGGCCTCCGTGAGAAGGTTGACGAAGGGCACACCCAGCTGTTCCGCTAAACAGCCGTACAACGTCAGGCGCGTGACGGCTCCGGCCAAGATGAGGTTCTGCCCGACCCGCCCGCCTGAGTTTTTTTGCATTTCTAGCGCGAGATCGAGTTGTTCCTGGCTAATCACATTGGCGTCGAGCAAGATCTGACCGAGCTGCCGTGTTTCGGTCACGGGGTCACCCCGCCGCCATTGACGAGTTCATAAATGCGCACGTTCCCCGAGTGAAAAACAACAGCAAATCGAGACACAAAGCTCGCATCATCTTTCAGTTCGGCCCACACCACGTCGGAAGGGTTTGCGGTGTCCACATAGACCCACGTCGCATAGCTCGACGGTTGGGCAAGCGCCTCGGTAAAACGCGCGCCGGCAAAGCGTGCGTAGATGCGCTCGAGGGGCACATCGAATTGCATGAGAACCGGATTCGCGCCTTCATCAATGAGGATGTGCCCGGTGCCAATATGGGCGGCGAGCCAGGTGGCGGCTGCGGTGGAGTCTGCACCCGACAGTGTTGTGGAATATCCCTCACGAATGACATCCACTCGCTGCGTCGCGTCGGAGTAGGTCCAGGCCGTGAAGCCCACGGCGATCGCAGCAACGACAGCCGCGACCAGGGAGCCAAGAACTCTCCATCGAGTTTCGAAAACGTTGACCAGCACGCCAATGAGAAGAGCAGCTAACGGAACAAGCCCGGCGGCAAAACGAAGATTGAAGAGACCGGTCGGCAGGGAATGGTCATTGCGTATCGCTGTCTGGCCTAAAAAGAGGCTAAGAATCGCAAAAGGATAGAAGAATCCGGGAATCCAAATGAGGAGGGCTGTTGTGGTGAACCCTCTCGTCCACATCGTTGCGATTGCTCCGAGACCGGCAAGAAGCACAATCGGAACCCCGATAAGCCCCACCACCGTCCAATCGAAGGTATCAAACGAAAGCCACAGGTTTCCTTGCGTCGGTAGCAGCCCTTGAGCGGCCAAAGCCTGCTGCTGAGCGGCGGCCGAATATTGCCCTTGGGCAAAATCTAGCGGGTGGCCAAAGACGACCCAGTTGAAAGAAATCCACCAGCCCACGGCAACCAACGGCACGCTGACAAAAGCAGCGGCGGAGGTGAGGGTCTGCGACACGGAGCGCCAACGACGCCACGACGCGACCATGACGAAGGCTGTTGCCACCGCGACAAAGGCCCACCCCTCATACCGGGTGAGAACCGCTGCTGCTGCGGGAGCCCCCGCAAAAATGGCGAGCTGCCCGGGAGAGTGCGGAGGCCTGCCAAAAATCCACCCCGAAAGTCCTGCCAACGAAGCCAAAATCGCGGCAATCAAGACCGGTTCGGTGAGAGCAACAGTGTGCAGGTACAGCAGGGACGGGTTGAGCACAAACACAGCGAGTGTTATCCATTGGGCGAGAGGCCCAAAGCCGATTCGTGCCGTGATGCGCCACAGCGACGCTGCCGAAACTCCGAGGCATCCCGTTCCGACAATGGCGGCGGCAAGGCCCGTGTGCCACAACGTGTACGACGTCACCCACGGCAGAAGGAGGAGGTGGGGAAAGGGCAACCAAACGGTGCCGATCTGGGCAAATCCTGGTTCTTGCGAATCAAAAATTCTGCGCGCAATCGTGAGATGCGACTGGGCGTCGGCATACAGGAGAAGCCAGTTGTTGTGCCACATCACTAGAGAGAAAGCTGCTCCCACTGCGACCGCCAGAAATGTAGCGAGCAACGTTCCCGCAATTCGTTGACCCTGAAGTGGCGCGGAATCTTCAATAACCTCGCCGCCGGCAACCCCGTCTTTAGAGGTTGTCATCGTTCACGATGCGTCGTTTGCGGGCCCTCACGGCAATCAACCGCGCGACGATGACGAGCAGGAGAACCGCGACGGCAATGATGAGCCACAAGGGAATAGTGAACTCGTTGGCGACCGAGGCCTGCGGCACAATCGTGGCCGTGCTCAATGCCAGGGGCGGAAGACCGGGTTGGGCCACCAGTAGGTCACCGGTGAGCACGAACCATCCGAAGGGATTAGCATCCGCTTGTGTGGCCAGCGAATCTGATAACGCCACACTCTGTGCAACCGGTGCCGTCCCACCGAGAAGCAGAAGATCGCGCCCGCCAGCGTCGAATGCCTCGAGGGCAGCAAAGGGTCCATCCACCGTGACGGTAAATTTTTTACCGGATGCGTCAACGGCGCGCCACGCCTCAAATCGCAAGGGGGCCTTGAGGGCAGCAGCATCTTCGGGAGCCGCGCCTATGACAACGCCGGGGTAGCTGGCCTTCGTGAAGTCGGCAATCGGCACAAGTTTCACGGCCAAGGGCGTCGCCGACGCGCGCTGCAGTGTTGAGATAACGTGCGCGGCCTCACTGAGGGTGTTCTCGCTGGCTCCTTCCGTGCCAAAGGCAATGCGCACGGTGTTTCCCAGAACCTGCGGGAAGCGTTGCAACCCCACCGCGAGGGATTGGCCAGGGTGGCCGGTAATCGTGCTCCCCGTGCCGTTGATGTCGAGTTCGGCGGGAAGTGGTGTGGTCGTGCAATAGCCCCCCGGGGGGATTGCCTCCAGCCGAATGGTGAGGGTGTTGTCCCGCTTGACAAGCGTGGAGTCGATGGTGGCATCCACCGCATACGTATCGGTGTCGGCAATGGATTGGGAGTTGACGATGAGGTCGTTCCAGAGAACGGTGGCCGTGACGATTCCGCCCGGTGGTGTTGGAGTATTGCCCCCCTCAAGGTGGAGTGTGAATGACGATATCGGGCCACCAAAACGCGACTGGCTCACGGTCGTGGAATACGTGAGGCGGCCAACTCCCACGAGTGTCGGTTGGGCAGTCCCGAAGTCGGCCAGAGTGAAGATTGAGCCGGGGGTGGCCGTGTTGTTTTCCGCCAGGGCGGTTACGGTTGGCGCTCCGGCCAGACCCAGAGTCACCCCGCCTAATGCGGCAGCGGCGGCGCTCAGTTCTGTGGCGGGACCGGTCAGCGTGAGCGTGGGAATGCCAGGATCAGAGAGGGTCAGAGATGTCGTGGCGTCAAAGTTTGCGGCGATGGAGACGACGCGAGCCCCCGGTGCTGGGGGTTGGATTGCTCCGGAGGAGACGGCCGCCGTGATCACCGTGTCACGCCCGTATTTTGCGGAGAGCGCGGCAACGGCAGCGAGAGCAGCCTCGTTGACAGAAAAGTTTTGCGCGTCTGGGGTGACGACAGTGATGGTGCGAACGGCGGGGGAGAAGAAATCCGCGACGGTCGTGGGTGGTGTCTCGACACCCGTTGCCTCAATCTGAATGTTTGAGAGTGTCACCGATGTCGTGGTGTCGTAGCTGCACACATCGTTGAGTTTGGGGTTGAGGCGGTTGAGAACAGTGAGCACCACGGCGGAGTTCACCTCGGTTCCGGCAGGCAGAGGGAGTTCAAAGGTGCCACCAACGCGAACAGAAACCTCCGCCTGGGTCGTGCCGACACTGATGACCGCCACGCCGTCGCTCGCCGCCGTCGCGGTGAGAGTGCCACGCAGAGTGACAGGGCTGAGTCCAGTGGGGACGGGCAGCGCCGTGCTCGCCTGGCCCCCTTCTCCGATGGCCGTCAACGACGTACTGTACGCAAGGGTCTGAGTGAAAGTCGTTGCCACGGCAGGATCAGTTTCTGCACTCACAAGAGCGCGCGCTTCCGGTTGAACGGCCGTCACTCCGAGAAGTCCGACAAGGAGGGCGACACTGACCCATCCCCCAAGAGACGGCCTTGCCCTAAAAGTCCTCATTCTGCGCTTTTCCTTCCCCAAGGGCACGTATCACAACAATAGATGCGACAAGTGTGGTACTAGAAGTATCCTAGAGGGCAAGAATCAGATTTGTCATAAATCTGCTGAAGTGAGGGGGAACTCATGAACGAGGAAAGTATCGCACCATCACTCGAGGCCATCACGGAATCCTCGGTCGCGACACCGCCAACGCAGCCACCCGTCCCACCCGCGAACACCGACGGGGGTCAACCGTCGACGAGAAAAGTGCAGATCATCGCATGGGTTGCTTTGGGAATCGGCATTTTTGCGCTCGTGTTAGCCGTCATTCCGTTTGTCACCTTCGGATCCGGGCTCTTCATTTTGGCTGGACTCATCGTGAGCATCATTGCCCTCGCCAAGGCCCGCGGGCCCAAAGGTGCGGCGATCACCGGGCTTATTCTGAGCCTCGTCGCCGTGCCGGCCGCCATTGTCATGACGATTGTGTCGATCGGGCTCATTGGGGCCGCCGCGACCACCACCTTGCAGAGCACTCTCATCGAACAACAGATTGCGAGCGGCATCAGCGATCAGCTGGGAATTGATGCGACCGTCGCGTGCCCGGACTCAATGACGGGCTCGAAGGGGTCGACATTCGAGTGTGTGGCCACGGACCCGAATGGAGATTCGGTGATTGTGGACATCACGGTGATCGACAGCGTGGGGGGCGTTACGTGGAAGGTGCGCACCTAGCTCAGGGACGGCGCGAGATTGCCGCCAGGAGTGCATCGACGGAATCACGGATAGGAGCACGACCGTCGAGGTGGATGTCCGGTTCGAGAGGAGGCTCGTAGCCCTGACCAACCCCGGTCATTTGCGTCTGTGATGATGACGCCGCTGCCCGGGCGTACAAGCCCTTGGGGTCACGTTCAATGCACGTCTCAAGTGGAGTGTCGACGAAGACTTCGAGAAAGTCACTGTCGGCGAACATCTCCCGCGCCAAATCTCGATCGGCGCGGAAGGGGGACACCAGCGAGACAATCACAATCAGGCCGGCATCCATCATGAGTTGCGCGGTTCGAGCAACGCGACGAACATTCTCTGCTCGGTCTGCAGGCGTGAAACCGAGATCTTCGCTGAGCGTCTGGCGCACAGCATCACCGTCGAGCACGTAGCAACGAATTCCCCGCTCGAAGAGGCGCCTCTCCAACTCATCGGCAATGGTGCTCTTGCCACTTCCGGGGAGGCCGGTCAGCCACATCACCCCCGAGCGAATGCCATTGAGTCGCTCGCGGGCCTCGCGATCGATCGTGAAGGTGTGACGCGTGACATCCGATTCGCGCTGAAGGGGGCGCAGGCTCATTCCTGCCGCCACAGTGCGACCCGTCAGCCGATTGACGAGAACGAAGCCACCGGTGTCGTGGCCCGTTGTGTAGGAATCCAGCAGGATAGGGCGATCGCAGGTCACCTCGACGAGTCCGATGTCATTTACGGTCAAGGGGTGACCAGATAGTTGATCCCCCGTGAGCAGATCCAGCACGAACCGAACATTTTCTACTCGCGCGGGAACCTCGAGGGGACCCACACGGAGCACATAGGAGTTGGCTGTGTCGAGAGGATCAGGATCCAACCACACGAGCGTTGCGAGGTGGGCGAGCGAAACGGGCAGGTCGGTGTCAGTCGCGGCGATGATGATGTCACCTCGGCCCACATCGATCTCGCGATCTAGTTCGACAGAAACGGAGGAGCCCGCCATCGCCCACGTGGCGTCCTCCGGGGACCCCAAGGCGATGACCGTGGCGTTGGTGCCCGACGGCCACACGCTTATGCTCTCGCCCACAGCAATACTGCCGCGCGCAATGTGGCCAGCGAGGCGCCGGGTTTGCCCCGATCGGATGACCGTCTGTACGGGCAGTCGCAGTGTGGGCAGGTCGACGGCGCCCGCCGGCCGCGCCTGACGGGCTTCGTGCTCTGCGGCGTGAGCGGCCTCTTGCGCGAGCGCAGCGGATTCGAGGGCGGCGAGAAGCGTCGGGGCATCACCGGCAGGGAGCGCATCAGAGGGGGACACAACGTTGTCGCCGCGCAAACCACTGAGGGCGATAAAGGTGATTGTCGCCGGTGGCAGTGCGGCGCCCCCGGGATTTGCGAGCGACTGAAGGCGGCCGAAGAGTTCGTTCCTAATATCTGCAAAGACGCGACTCGGATCCGCAACGGCATCCAGTTTGTTGACCGCAACGATGAGGGAGGAGACGCCCATCAACGTGCAGACGGTGGCGTGTCGAAGAGTTTGTTCCCGCACTCCCCGCGACGCGTCGACAACGAGAACAGCAACGTTTGCCGTGGAGGAAGCCACCGCCATGTTGCGGGTGTATTGCTCGTGGCCGGGACTGTCCGCCAAGATTGCGCGCCTCCCCGAGGGAAGCCAGAGGTGCCGGTGGGCGACATCGATGGTGATGCCCTGCTCGCGCTCGGATTCGAGGCCATCGACCAAGAGTGAGAAATCGAGTGTTCCGGGTTCGGCCCGCGAGCCTGAGGTGGCACTAGCCCGCAGGGAAGCGACAACCTCATCACTGGCAACGCTGTCGGTCTCGAAGAGGAGACGACCCAACAATGTGGATTTTCCATCATCGACGGCACCACACAGCACAACACGCAAAAGAAGGGAGGACATTAGAAGTACCCCTCCAGCTTCTTTCGTTCCATCGAGGAGGCACCTTCGCCGTCGATGAGGCGGCCCGCCCGCTCCGACGTCGTCGAGGTTGCGAGCTCGGCGATGATGTCATCGACAGTGAGGGCTTCGCTCTCTTCCGCGGCGCTGAGGGGATAACAGCCGAGGGTGCGAAAACGAACGCGGCGCATCACGGCTTTTTCACCCGGCTCAAAAATGAAGCGTTCGTCATCGACGACGACAGGCTTGCCCTGTCGCAGCACGGTGGGCCGTTCATCCGTGAAATAAAGGGGCACGACATCGAGATTTTCACGCCGGATGTAGCGCCAGACATCCAGTTCGGTCCAGTTAGAAAGGGGGAATGCTCGCATGGTCTGACCCGGCGTCAAAACGGTATTGACGGTCGTCCAAAACTCTGGTCGCTGCCCGCTGGGATCCCACACGTGGCCGGGCCCCCGAAGAGAGAACATTCGTTCCTTGGCCCGGGATCTCTCCTCATCGCGCCGAGCCCCGCCCAGAGCGATGTCGTAACCGCCCTCATCGAGAGCCTGACGCAGGGCCATGGTTTTCATAATGCGTGTGTACTCATCGGAACCATGATCGAAGGGATTGACGCCTGCCGCAAGTCCGGCGGGGTTGGTGTGCACCCGCAAATCAAGCTGGAGCCTGGCCGCCGTTTTTTCGCGAAAATCAATCATTTCGCGAAACTTCCACGTGGTGTCAATGTGGAGAACGGGGAGAGGAATGGGCGAGGGCTGAAATGCCTTGGCGGCGAGGTGCAGAAGTACCGTGGAGTCTTTTCCGATGGAATACAAGATGACCGGACGGTTGAATCCGGCGACCGCTTCACGAATGGCCCAGATGGCTTCGGCTTCGAGTGCGTCGAGCACGCCATCGGCTGCCCGTCCCGTCTTCGGCACAGAAATCATGAAAGGAGCCTATCGCGACTGAAGTCGTTTTGCGGCCCCGGTGAAGCTTGACACGTAAACGTGAGAAAATCGTGAGGAAGGTTTTGGGCGGAAAATGCGCCTGACGTAGGTTCGGTAACATTCTTGTAATCCCCCACAGGCAGGATGGCAGCATGGCAACCCTGTTCGACGGCTATGGCACCGCACATCAGACCCCCCGCTCCCGCAAGGGTTCGCCGCCGTGGGACGAAATGTTCCCCTCGTTTGGTGACCTCTCGGCTCCGCGCGGAGCCTACAAAGACATCTATGGCGCTCTCGCGCAGATGTCCCAAGAAGAGTTGCGCGGCCGCACTGAAGCGCTCGCCAGTAGTTATCTAGCGCAGGGGGTCACATTCGACTTTGCCGGCGAAGAGCGCCCTTTTCCTCTCGATGCCGTTCCTCGGGTGATCGAGGTCGATGACTGGGCAAATGTGGAAAAAGGCGTCACCCAGCGCGTTCACGCTCTCGAGCGTTTTCTCGCGGATGTCTACGGTCCCCAGTTGGCCGTTCGTGACGGGGTCATTCCCGCGGCCCTCATCAGCACCTCCAAGCACTTTCACCGCCAAGCGGCCGGAATCGTGAGCGCCAATGGTGTGCGCATTCACGTGGCCGGCATCGACCTCATCCGTGATGAAAAGGGTGATTGGCGTGTTCTCGAAGACAACGTTCGCGTGCCCAGCGGTGTCAGTTATGTCATTTCCAATCGTCGCGTCATGGCGCAGACTCTTCCCGAGCTGTTTGTCTCGATGAGCGTTCGCCCCGTGGGCGACTACCCTTATCGCCTCCTCAACGCGCTGCGTGCCTCTGCTCCGGATGGCGTCGATGATCCGACCGTGGTCGTTCTTACCCCCGGTGTCTACAACTCGGCCTACTTCGAGCACACACTGCTGGCGCGGCTCATGGGTGTCGAGCTTGTGGAAGGCCGTGACCTGTTTTGCTCCGGTGGTCGCGTGTGGATGCGAACGACTGCCGGCCCGACCCGCGTCGACGTCATCTATCGCCGCGTCGACGATGAATTTCTCGACCCACTGCAGTTTCGCCCCGACTCCGTTTTGGGTTCGCCCGGCATGCTTCTCGCCGCGCGCCTTGGCCACGTCACCATTGCCAATGCGGTGGGGAATGGCGTCGCCGACGACAAACTCGTCTACACCTACCTCCCGGCCCTCATCGAGTATTACCTGGGCGAAAAGCCCATTCTTCCCAATGTCGATACCTGGCGCCTTGAGGAACCGGATGCGTTGGAAGAGGTGCTTGATCGCCTCGACGAACTCGTGGTCAAGCCTGTTGACGGCTCCGGCGGCAAGGGTCTCGTTGTGGGCCCCGATGCGTCAAAAGACGAGCTCGAAGCGCTTCGCCAGCGCCTTATCGCAGACCCCCGCGGGTGGATCGCCCAACCTCTCGTTCAGCTTTCGACTATTCCCACGCTCGTTGACGATGGAATGCGCCCTCGCCATGCCGACCTCAGGCCGTTTGCGGTGAACAGCGGCGACGACGTCTTTGTCCTGCCCGGTGGACTGACCCGCGTTGCGCTTCCCGAAGGCGAATTGGTGGTGAACTCCAGCCAGGGCGGCGGGTCTAAAGACACGTGGGTGCTTGGCCATAAAGATCGCGATCTCCGCTCTGCGGGCTCTCGTGGTGTCGCCAACATTGTGGCTGATCAAGCGACGGTGGAGCAGGCGGCCATCGATGAGGCCGAAGCTGAACAGCTGGCCATGGAAGAGGAACTCAACCCCGCAACAGGGGTACTCCATGCCATTCGCGCCATGCCGGAGTCATCGCCGCAAGACGGGGATGCCGGCAAACGGATGCAGCAACAGGAACAGCAACAGCAGCAGTCGCAGCAGGACCAGCAGGACCAGCAGGAATGTCAACACGGAGAGGGGTCATCATGCTGAGTCGCATTGCCGAATCGTTGTTCTGGATCGGCCGTTACGTTGAACGCAGCGACGGAACCTCCCGCATCCTTGATGTTCACCTTCAGCTTCTGCTCGAGGACCCTTGGATTGACGAAGACACCGCGTGCCGATCGTTGCTCTCGGTGATGGGGACCGAATTGCCTGAGGATGAGCTCGTCACCCGAGAGCAGGTCATCGCCATTTTGGCTGTCGACCGTACCCACCCCGCCTCCATCGCCTATGCCATCGATGCCGCGCGCGAAAATGCTCGCCGCGCCCGCGAGATTATTTCGACGGAATTGTGGGAGTGCCTCAACTCGACCAACGCGCGCATGCCCAAGAAGGTCGCGATCGACAAGACCCACGAATTCTTTCGCTACGTTCGCGAGCGTGCGGCGCTCTCGATCGGCATTGTTGACTCGGCGACCAGTCACGACGAAGCCTGGCAGTTCTTCTCCCTGGGCCGGGCGATGGAGCGTGCGGATATGACCGCCCGCCTGCTGGCAACGCGTCAGTTGACCGAAGCGAGTGGCCCATCCTGGACCACAATCTTGCGCAGCTGCGGAGCCTTCGAGGCCTACCTTCGCACCTATCGGGGAGTTCCCTCGGCGCGGAACGCCGCAGAGTTCTTGCTCACCGACCGCCTCTTTCCGCGCTCTATTCTCTACTCGGTGACCCGGGCAGAGGAATGCCTGCGAGAGATCGATCCCCGCAGCGGCCGTGCCGGGGTGGCCGACCAGGCGCAGCGTCTCCTCGGGCAAATTCGTAGCGAGTTGGAATATCGCCCCATCATTGAATTGATGGACGACCTCCCGGGCCACATGGAAAACGTGCAGTTGGTCACCAGCGCGGTCAGTGATGCCATTCGGCTGCGCTATTTTCCCACCAGTGCCGTTCCGGTATGGATCGGAGAAAACTCATGAGCCGCTTGCGTATCGTGCACCGCACCGGGTTCTCTTACAAGAGCCCCGCTACCGCGTCCTACAACGAAGCCCGCATGCTTCCCTTCTCTGGCGGCGACCAGTTTGTCTTCTCAGCAAGCCTGGACATTCATCCGTCGTCCACGCAGAACAGTTACGTCGACTACTGGGGAACGCGCGTCTCCACGTTCGAGGTGCTCACGCCCCACATGGAGCTTTCGGTCACGGCGACCAGTGTTATCGAGGTGCGACCCGTGCTGCGGGAAACCCCTGATATCTCCTGGGAAGATCTGAAGAACACGGCGCAAGCGACGACACAATTTGTGGAGTTTCTTCTTTTTACGCGCATGACGGAGCCGCCCGCCGAGGTTGTGGCGCTCGCCGAAGCAATCGTCGCGACGGGACTTTCCCCTGCCGACACTGCGCTGGCAATCTGCCAGGCCGTCTATGACCACATCACCTACATGCGCGGCGTGACCGGTGTTCACTCCACTGGAGCCGATGCGTGGGCTGCGGGTCAGGGAGTCTGTCAAGATATCGCTCACGTCACGTTGGGAGCCTTGCGATCCGTGGGGATCCCCGCACGCTATGTTTCGGGTTATTTGCACCCCAAGCCGGATGCGCCTCTCGGGGAAACCATCGTGGGGGAGTCGCACGCCTGGGTCGAATGGTTCACGGGCGACTGGTTCGGCTACGACCCCACGAACATGATCAATATTGGGGAGCGCCACGTTCTCATTGCTCATGGCCGTGACTATCGCGATGTCTCGCCTTTGCGCGGAGTGTACGCCGGGGCCAGCGCTTCCGGTGTTTTCGTTCGGGTAGAGATTACTCGCGAGGCCTAAAAAAAACTTCCGTCGTCGAGGCGCGAGCTGCGTTCTGCGCCGTCTGATGTTTTTCGCTGGCGGGATTCCCGAGGAAACCGACGGCATCGCTCGCCGCCGGCAGCCACACAGGCCACGACGCGGAATTCTTGTGGGTGGTCGTGACTTTTGCTTCAGAGAGGGTGTTTTCGTACACAGAGCGAAGCGCCTGAAGCCCCGCTTGAGGAAGCACAAATCGCAGGCGCCATAGCCGCTTTCGGGACGTGTTAAAGAGCCTCCGGAGGGCGATGCGTGCCTTCCCTCGAACGCCGTGTTCACGTCGAAAAACGAGACTTTTCTCTTTAGCAATAATGCGGTACTGCTCAGTTCGAGCGTCGAAAATAACGTAGTGGCACTGCGTGAGGGTGCTCAGGCCGTGCGTCTCAGCGATGCTCAGTGCCGATCGCATCGACAGATACGTTGTTTCGGGGAGCCCTGTGACGTCGAGGTACAGTTTTGTCGGCCCTTGTTGTTCATCGTTTTGCGCAGCGAGGGAGAGCGGCTGCACGGAGCCTTCCCACGTGTTCCATTCGGCGGCAAACGCGGTTCGGTCAATCGTTCCGAGAAAAGCCGTATTGGATTGCTGATATGCCGCCAGAATTTTTGCTCGTTCGGCCGACTCAAGAACCCATGGGTTATCAAAAGAGCTACTTCCGCGCCCCTCGGCGACGGCCATGAATTCAAAACGTCGCAACACATCCCAAAACTGACTCTTGAGCCGGGAGAGAGTCGGGTCGCCCGGCTCCAAAAGGTCGCGCCTCGCCTTGATTTCACAGAGGACGTCGAGACATTCCCGCGAGAGTGCGCGGTTGGCTCTGTTAGGGCGCACTGAAGCTGTGCTGGGGACCGCCCCCAGCGAGGCCGCATCGAAGAAGCGCTCGAGAATGGCAAGAGTCCCTTCCTCACCTTCGAGGTAGGGAATGAATTTCACGGTGGTCCGTGCCGACGCGTCGGACCACTTTGTGAGGGATCGGAGATAGTCGAAGTCTTCAGGAAAGTAAAGACCGTCCGTCAGGTAGTCGTCGACGCGCGTGCTCTTCGCTGCCTTCTGCCAGTTTTTGACGCCCTGCGAAATCATCGAGGAAACAGCAGAATCCTGTTTGCGGCAAAACACGATCAGGGTAATTTCGTCAAAATATTGGCTCAGGAACTCTTCGAGTGTCTGGGGGTCACCGCGGTCATTGAGGGATTCGGATATGAGAATGGTCGTCATTTTTTCAACGCCTCGTCGCTGTGCCGCCTCCCGCAGCTCCGCGAAGGTAGTTTCGAGAGTTGACCGCGAAACACGTTCTTCGCCATCCCCCTCCGCTGGAAACAGGACCGCTTCCAGCTCGTGATGCTTGACGATTTTTCTCGTTGAGTTAAACCACTGCGTCCCGGTGGGATACAAAAGGGATGGGTCCAAGGATCCCTCTTGTGTTGCCTCACTCAGATATTGGGCAATGGCTGTCGACCCGGTCTTGTGCGGCCCCATGTTGATGACGACCGAGTGAATTGTCATTTTTCCTGAACCAATCCTGATGCCGTGGTGAGGCGGTGAAGAGTGGGAAGAGTGCGGCGCGCGATAATCTGGTGGCCCGCCGAAAGCAGTTCCAGCTCTCCGGCTTTGAGCCGAAAGAAGGCGTTGAGGGCCGCTGCCGGGTTTGCCTGACGACCCTCGTAAGAACGCCATTGGTAGTCGTCAAAAATGATAATCCCCCCGACGCTCAGGTGTTGAAAACTGCTCAGGGCATCGAGCAGGACGTCATCGACAAAATGCGATCCATCGACGTACATAATGTCGAACCGCTCATCGCTTGCGAGGGCCGCAAAATAGGACGCTGAACTGCCATGCCATTTTGTAATGCGATCGGAATGGTCAGCGGTGTTTGAGTCGAAGCGCACTTCAACATGGTCCAGCGCAGGCAGAAGCGCGTGTTCTCCTCCCCCTAACCAGGTGTCGACGCAGGTCAGCTGTAAGCCGGGAAAACGACCAAGAAGGAACAGGCTCGACATCCCCTCCCAGCTTCCAATCTCCAATCCGCGAAGAGGACCGCCGTGATTCTGGAGAACGCCGGCGCGACTAAATACCTCTAGCCACGACGTGATCTGAGGGGTAAACCAGTCGGTGGTGAAATCTTTTGTGGCGCAGAAGTCCTCGAACGTTCGTCGTTCGTCTCGCCAGAGACGATAGCGACGTGAAGCCCAAGAAGACCGAACGTAGGCGAGGAAGACGGCCACGGGAGCCCGCATTTCGACGATGTAGAAGAGCCACTGCGCAAGACGTTGCGCCCGAATAAAAAACATTCTCATGGCTTAGATCCCTCTTTCCCGAAAGTACGCCAGGGTCCGGGTGAGGCCGTCCTCAATGGAGACGGTCGGCTGCCAGCTAAGAGCCTGTCGCGCACGATCGATCGCGGGCCGCCGTTGGCGAGGATCATCCGAGGGAAGCGGAAGATTATGGAGGGCTGATTCGGAGCCGGACAGCCCCACGATCATCTCGGCGAGTTCGGCAATCGTCGTCTCGTGAGGATTGCCGACGTTGAGGGGGCCCGTCACCTCCCTAGGCGTCGCCATGAACCGCACCATTGCCTCGATGAGGTCGCTGACGAAGCAAAAGCTTCGTGTTTGCGAGCCGTCGCCAAAGATGGTGAGGGGTTCATCGCGAAGGGCCTGACACATCAAGTTACTAATCACGCGACCATCGTTGGGCGCCATCCGAGGGCCGTAGGTGTTGAAAATGCGCATCACTTTGATGTCCACGCCGTATTGCCGGTGGTAATCAAAAAACAGAGTTTCAGCGCACCGTTTGCCCTCGTCATAACAGCTACGAACACCAATGGGATTTACATTCCCCCAGTAATCCTCCGTCTGGGGGTGAACGATTGGATCACCATAAACCTCCGACGTTGAGGCCTGAAGAATGGGGATGTTGAGGCGTCGTGCCAGGTTCAACATGTTAATTGCCCCGATGACAATCGTTTGCGTTGTTCGAACCGGATCCTGTTGGTAGCTGACAGGGGAGGCCGGACAAGCCAGGTTGTAAATTTGATCGACGTCAATCTCAAGGGGCACCGTTACGTCATGGTCGAGAATGTCGAGTCTCGGGTTGTCGCGATGGTGATCGAGGTTGATTCTTCGGCCCGTTGAGAAATCGTCAATGCACACCACGCTATCGCCGTTGGCGAGGAGGACATCAATCAAGTGCGAGCCCAGAAAACCGGCCCCACCCGTAACAAGAATTCTCATCGTGATCCAAAATCTAACGTGGTCCTATTGCTCACCGCAGAAACTAGTATTGTTTAGCCTACTTGACACCATGAAAGGGTTTTTGTGACTTCCCCGCTGGTCAGTGTCTTGATTGCGTGCCATAACCACGAGGCGTTCATTGAGCAAGCGTTGGATTCTATTGCGGCTCAAGATTTCACCGACTTTGAGCTGATTATCACGGATGATGCCTCGACAGATGCAACCGTGTCGGTTATCCAACAGTGGCTTCAGCGAACCGGTTTTCCTGCGGAACTGATCGCCCATCAGACGAACGTGGGAACGTGTGGAACCAGAAATGAAGCGCTCCAGAAGGCTCGCGGAACCTTCGTGTGCTTCTTGGATGCCGACGACTGGAGCGAACCCCACCGCCTCCGACTTCATACTGAGGCATTCGATTCTTTTCCCGATGACGTTGCCATGATTGTGGGCGAGATTCGGGAGGTTACTGAATCGGGTGAACCCCTTCGTAGGCCGACCATTCGCAAGGGCCCCGTGAGCGCATCCACCTTTCTCGACGATGCCTTCCGAGAATTGTTGGATTCAAATTTTGTCCCCTTCACTGGCGTCATGTTGAGACGACGTTGCGTAAATGACGTTGGTGGTTTTGACGAAGACCTATTCTTGGACGACCATGACCTCTGGCTGCGGCTTTCACACAAATTTCGCCTTGCTCGGGTCGGTGGCGTCGTCGCCAGCTACCGAGTTCTGACCAATAGCGTTTCCCACTCCCCCAAACTCTTTAAAAAAATTTGGATCTCCAACGTGGGCTCGCTTCGCAAGTGGGTCGGATATTCACCGCTGACAGACGAGATTATTGCTCGGAGGCTCCGAATTCTGGCGCTGAATATTCGCACGGAAGGCGAGCGCAGTTTTGTGAACGACGTATTCTCTCTCGCACATAAAATCCGTCCCAGCCCTTTCTGGTCTCTCGTGCGGCAGTTTTCACGGCTGTCGATTGCGGGCGCAGTTTTTAGATTCGCACGGTCACTCAAAAGGCGAGGAATGATGACAGGGTTGGTGGTTAGCGCATGAGGACGAGTCACAGGTGGCGTGTTGAGAATGTTGCCACATATGCATTCCAAGCGCTCTTTATCCTTGGGCTCTACTACACCTGGTATCGCTACCCCTTTAAAATCAACGCGAAGAATACGAGCCCGACATATGCAGACACGCCAGCGTGGCTGCAAGGGGGTAAATACATCCTCATCATCGGGGTGCTCCTCGCCGTGGGCGTGATCGTTGCTGTCGTTGTCTTCAGGTCTCGAGCGCGGATTAATCTGCGTGACCGTGACATCCTGTTTGTGTTCGTTGCGGGAGGTCTTTTCTCTGGGATGTCCTTGTTTGCGATCATCAAAGGGGTGGTGATTGGTGACACTGATTCGCTGAAGTTAGGGGTCATTCTCGGGGTAGGAATCGTGCTCAGCGCGCTCAGCGTGGGATGGAAACTCGTCGGACGTCGACTCGTCAAAATCCTTTCGATTTTTGCCATTGTGGTTATCCTTGTCGATGCCGTGCAGATCCTTCTGTACGTGACAACTGGTCGCCTTCCCGCATTGGCTTATGCGCATTCCGTGTCTATCCGATTCGGATCGATTCTCGACGATCCCAATGGCCTCGCTTTCCTGATGCCGTTGCTCCTAGGAGCAGTTTTATTCACATGGAAGCACGCGTTCTGGCGCATCGTGGCCGCGAGTAGCCTCGTGATTGCACTCGTCTTGACACAGTCACTGACGGGAATCGCGTCGTGTCTTCTTGCGGCTCTCATTGGCACCTTTACGCTCGGCCGGGGCCGCCGCCGCCGCCGTTTCTGGGCTGTTCTTGGTGTCTCGCTGGGGTTCATGGCAATTCTGTTGGCCGTGTTGCTGCTCTCTGGTATCGGCCAGAAGTTCCTGCAGGCAAAGGCGGGCAGTTTCTTTGCGCACTCGACAGTTCTGAGTGCCTGGCCACGCCTAGACGTGATGACCCTGCTCGGCCTCAATGGCAGCGTCGTGTCGTCAGAATCGAGCTATCTGAGTCTCGTTCTTCAGTTCGGGTTGCCCTTTACGTTGGCATACTGTTTTCTCGGTGTTGCAGCGGTGGTCATCTTGCGAAGAGTCATTCGAGCGGACTCGCCGCGCAGGCCACCCATGATCTATGTGCTGTTTTACTACTTCCTCATTGCTTTTCTGATCGGCTCGATTAATTTGCGACTGAGCGATGTCTTTCCGGTAAACCTGTTTTACGTGATGGGAATTGCGGTGAGCGTCTTCGCTGTCGTGGCGAGTCGCAGAAAAGAGCGAGACGTTGCTGTTATCGATTAGAGCATCGCTAGCGCTCCTGAGCCGACGCGAGAGGGCGACTTATTATTTCCTCATCGCGTGCAAGGTTTTGTCGAGCCTTCTCGATCTCTTGGGCATCGCCTCCATTGGGGTTCTGGTGGGGTTGGCATCAACAACCTTGGCTTCGGAGCGCTCGTTGGTCGTTCTGGGCCTGACATTCCCGACTCCGACGAGTGGCATGATCGTCGGTTTGGCCGTCGTCGTTCTCGGCCTCTTCATCGCTAAAGGCGTTCTCGCCATCCTGTTGTCGCGGCGCCTGTCACGTTTTCTTGCGCATCTCGACGGCGTAAACGCCCAGCGCATCACGGACTCTTTTCTGAACGGTGACTTGAACGACCTTCAGAAGCACACCCGAGAGGGCCTGAACTGGACCGTTCTGGAGTCGACAACGAGCGCATTTTCATCGACGCTCCTTAACTTCGCCACCGTGATCTCTGAGACGTCACTCCTGATCTTCATTGGTGCGATGTTCTTTTTTGTCAACCCGATTGCGACGGCTTTTACACTCGCTTATTTCGCGCTTCTCATTGGCCTGATGGAGGCCATCATCGGTCGAATGAGTGCCCGAGCGGGCCGAAACTATAGCCAAGGGGTGCAGCGGACAGCGGGCTCCCTCAACGACATTCAGAACACCTTTCGCGAAATTTCGGTCCTTCAGCGCCAGGCGTACTTTAGTGACCGCGTGGCTCAGGAACGTACCCGTGTGGCAGACGGTTTCGGCATGATGAAGCTCCTGCAAACAATGCCGCGCTACATCGTGGAGACTGCTCTGATGGTGGGCGTTGTGGGATTTGTAGGGTGGCAGTTTCTCTCGGGTGGTCTTCAAGATGGAGGCGCCATCATTGGTATCTTCCTCGCTGGTGGCGTCAGAATCATGGGCTCTGCATTGCCACTTCAAAACGCTCTGGCTTCCCTCAAGAATCAAGTTGGTCAGTCACGTCAGGCTCAGGACATTCTCAAGACCCTTGCTGACTCTCGGCACGACGGTCAGGACAGCCCAGTGGGGCACGCGGTCGTCGGGGAGGATGCGACACTGTCTTCACCCCCCTCATCTTCTGCGTTGGAGGTGTCGCTGGAGAAAGTGAATTTTTCTTACCCCGGTTCGAACACCCCAACGCTTCGTAATGTTTCGCTCGTGGTTAAACCAGGGCAGCACGTCGCCATCATTGGGCCGTCGGGGGCGGGAAAGACAACCCTTGTCGACCTGATTCTTGGGCTTCTTCCGGTGGAGAGCGGCAGTATTTTCCTCGACGGAGTGCCTCCCAGAGTGCTGAGCCAGGCACGGCCGGGCATCATTTCTTATGTGCCACAGCGGCCGGGAATCGTTGCCGGTACGATCGCCGAAAACATCGCCTTGGGCGTTGCCCCGCACGACATTGATTTCGATCGAATCAATGAGGTCGTGTCCATGGCATTCCTTGACGACTTCGTCAAGGGGGCTTCAGAGGGCGTGAACTCTCCCGTGGGTGCGCAGCTGTCTGCTCTCAGCGGCGGGCAGATTCAGCGCCTGGGCTTGGCAAGGGCGCTATACCCGAGACCAAAACTCCTCATTCTGGATGAGGCCACCAGCGCCTTGGATGCCGGCTCTGAGTCCGTCGTCGCCCAGAGCCTCAAAGACCTCGGTGCCGATGTCACCGTCATCGTTGTTGCTCATCGCCTCTCTACTGTGCAGCATTCTGACACGGTATTTCTTCTCGACGCCGGCGAAATTGTTTCCTCCGGAACCTTTCAACACCTGCGAAAGACGGTGCCCCTCATTGAGGAGTACGTCTCGTTGATGTCGTTCGATGACGAGTAGTGCGCCCTCGGTTGAGCCGGATTCTCAAGAGAAATGACTGAAGGAGGGTGACCCTCGTGTCAATTGAGGGTGACGTCAGCGGGCCAGCAGGACGTGCGCTGGCCTGAGCGCCGACCTTCCATCCCCGAATTCTCTCGGTCAGCGCTATCGTGTCGCGGTACTTCGCGAGACTTCCGATGCATCGGAGGATCTCAATTGTGATGACCCGAGCAGCAACTCGGCCGTTGAGAAGGCGATAGGCGCGAATGATGTAGCCGCGGCTAAAAGATGTGTAACGGCGTTGGCGGGCGGAGTGCAGCTCGACGGTTGCGCCTGAGGCATGGGTGACCCGCGACTGTGGTGCGGCCACAATCTTCCATCGCGCGCTGGTGAGGCGAAGTGCGAGGTCGAGTTCTTCTTGATACATGAAGATGTTCTCATCGAACAGTCCCACATCGTCGAGAGCTATTCGACGGAATCCAGCGGCGGCGCCGTAGGCTCCGCAGAGAAGAAACGACTCATCATCGAGGTTCTCAAGGGGCTCGTTCTTGAGACGATGGTGCCCCGAAAGAGTGCGATCGATGGTGAATCCCAGCGCTTCGATTCGGCCATCTAATGTGAGCACAAGGGGGGCAACAGAGCCAATGCTCTCATCTTGGTCAAAGGCTGCCGCAATTTCTTCGAGGAAGGCGGGTTCTGCCGTGGTGTCGTTGTTGAGAAGGACAACGATTGGAGCAGTACCAGCACGAATCCCGGCATTGCAGGCGGTTCCGAAGCCGCTGTTGTGCGCCAGCGTGACAACGGTCACGTCAGGAAAATAACGCGCGATCTCCTGCCCCGTTTCGTCCCCTCCGGCATCGTCAACGACAATTACGTTGTGGCGAACCGACTGTTGCCGGAGTGATAACAGGCACTCGCGTGTCAGATTCCACTTGCCGTGCACGGGGATGATGACATCAATCGAAGCGTCGTGTCTCATGACGGTGTGACCTCTTTCGCCACCCATGCTGCGATTCGGGCGTGAAAAATCTCCATGGAGAAATCGCGAGCACGCTGGTGACAGGCCGCCGCCGTGATCCGAGGAATGGTCGCCCAGGCGCGGCGCATTTCGGTGGGCGTGAAGTCGCCGAGGAGAATCCCCGTGACGCCGTCAACAACGGTTTCCGCTGCGCCGCCCCGACGCAGAGCAACGACGGGCGTTCCTGTGGCCATTGCCTCGACGGGCATAATGCCGAAGTCTTCCACGGCAGGAAAAATGTAGGCCTCGGCTCGGCGATACAGCTCCCGAAGAAGTGAGCGGCTCGGGGTGTCGACGAAATGAACTCTGCCGGCATGGCGTAGCGCACGTTTTTCTAGGTGAGCACGCTCGGGGCCGCTGCCGGCCAGGACGACATCCGTATTTGTAGCGATCCCGAAGTCAATTACGAGGTCGAGCCTTTTGTAGGAAATGAAACGGGATGCTCCTAAGACGAACTGCCCAGGGAGGCCGCTAAGGGTGAGACGGTCGGCCCGTGTGAGAGGGGAAGGCGACCCCGAATCTTGAGCGGAACCGGAACCGGAACCGGAACCGGAACCGGAACCGGAACCGGAACCGGAACCCGAACCGGTATCGGAGTCGGTGACCGCGCTGCTGCCGGCGAAGTAGTCGACGTCGACGGGAGGGTAGATCACGACAGAGTCCCGCCCCCAGTAAGCGCGAACACGCTCCGCGACGGCCTTACTGTTGACCGCAATGCTGGTCAGTTCCTGGGCGCGGCGGCGGTCAAGGGCTCTTAGCGGCAGAGCGACCAATCGGGCCACAAACGATGACCCGCGTTCGTCGAGCTCAGGCGACCAGACATAGCGGGCTGGTGTGTGAACATAGGCCAGCCGGGGAACATTTCTGGCAGCACCGCGAAATCGAACGTGGTGAGCAAAGAGGTGAGTGCTGGCGAGACTCCATGTGGGAGGTGCGGGGAGTGGGTTCCTCACGCTGCGCCAGACGGCCGGCATCAGAAGCAGTGCCAGTGCCTTTGCCCCTCGTAATGGTGTTCGAGCGAGCCAGGTTTCGTGAACGCGCCCGGCGGCAAATCGTTGGGGAGCGTCATCCCACAAGCAGACGATGGGGGCATCAGGAAAGATGCGGCTCAGTTGCTCCAGAACGTTCTCCGAGCCGCCCGTCTTCGCGAGCCACTCGTGCACCAAAATCCCGGTCACACCGAAACCGAATTCGTCGCCAGAACGCGCAAAAGAGTCTCGTTCACGATGGCCGCCACGCGATCCCACGAGTATTTCTCCCACCAATCGTGAGAGAGCTCGCTGGGGGCCAGGGGTCCGAGCTCCACGAGATGATCGAGAGCGTTGGCCCAGGATGATCCGCGTGTCGCATCCGCTACGACAACCGACGTTGAGTCACAGATCTCGGCCACACTTTCGCACTCTTTCCAGTGTGCAACGCGAGTTCCGCAGGACATAGCCTCCAGGGCGGGAAGGCCGAATCCTTCCACCAGAGAAGGCACCACGGTGCCGACCGATCCCCGATAAAGAGCTGCGAGCTCCTCGTCGGTCACGCCGGATTCCACACTCACGCGCTCTTCCAAGCCACGTTCACGGATCAGGGATGCCGCCCGAGCAGTATCGGGTGTGACAATAACGAGATCGTATTCGGGCCGCAGCACGCACGCATCGAGCAATGTTGCGAGGTTCTTGTGGGGTCGGATGCCGCTCACGAACACAAACGTGGGGCGCGTGAACGACCGTCGAGCACCCTCTCTGGTGAAAGCTGCCGAACGACCGCATCCGGTAATGACAATCTCCACGTTCGCGGAACCGACCCATTCCCTCATTTCGTTCGCCGATGCCTGGGAGACAGTCAGCACGACACCGCTGCGCTTCACGACCATCGGTAACAAGAAGCGAAAGTACAGGGCGCGAAGGGGGGAAATCCGCGAGGAATGATGGAGGTGAATGAGGTCGTGCATGGTGATGACCTGGCGAGCTCGTGTGATGCTCAGGTTGAAGCCGGGGGAGTAGAGGACATCTTGCGGCGAAAGAGCCAGGCGCTTTCGGGAGAGGACTCCACTCATGCTCATGGGTTTACCCGCCACCGCAAGGGGTTCGGCGGCAAGGCTCAATCGAGAAAGAACCTCGGTCGCATAACGACCGATACCGTGGGCCCCCGACCAGCGGTCATCGACAATCACACGGCCAGGGCGACGCTCGAGCGCTGGCATCGTCAGATTGCCCCGGTGTGCAGCACAACGGATCGCAAGGTGCGCCACATCAAAATGATGTCGCCCGTGATCGACCAGTTTTCGACGTAGTACAGATCCAACCGGATGGATTCCTCCCACGAGAGATTTGACCGACCGCTGACTTGCCAGAGGCCCGTCATTCCGGGCTGCACGAGGAGTCTGCGCCGGGCAGAGTCGTCGTAGAGTGCGACTTCCATCTCTCGCTGCGGACGAGGGCCAACCAGGCTCATGTTGCCGATCAGCACGTTGAAGAGTTGGGGGAGTTCGTCGAGGGAATACTTTCGCAAGAAGCCACCGGCGGGGATAATTCGCGGGTCAGCGGTGACCTTGAAAAAGGGAACGCTCCCGTTGTTCTGAGCGTGCAAGAGATCGGCGAGCTGGGCATCCGCGTTCACAATCATGGTGCGAAATTTCCACACCGTGAACGGGCGTTGGTTGAGCCCAATTCGTTCTTGACCGTACAAGACGGGCCCCGGGCTCGTGAGCATCACAATGGCACTCACCACAAGCATCACGGGAGATAACAGAACGATCAAAACACTTGCCACAACGATGTCGAAGAATCGCTTGGCGAATTTTGGGCGGCCTTCAAAGATGGGGGAGTCAATGTGCAGGAGGGGAAGTCCGGCGACAGGGCGAACGTGAATGCGCGGCCCGCCAACATCCATCAGGCTGGGCGCCACGATGAGGTTGTGGTGAAAGGGTTCGAGGTTCCAGCTCAGACGTCTCACTTCCTCTGGCGTCAGTAAGTCGGCGCTCGTCACGATGAGGGTGTCTGCTCCTACCGCCTCCATGGCCGACTGCGCATCGTGGATGCCACCAAGAATGGGGATATCGGTTTCGGGTAGTCGGGTCAACATGTCGTTGGCTCGCGCCTCGGCGCCACTGACGCACGCCCCCATGATGACGTAGCCAAAATCAGTGTTCTTCAGGAGCACTTGAGCGACCGTGCTGCTGGATGCGACAGAGCCGACGAGGAGAACTTTGGAGCAGTACAGACCGCGCGCACGCTGTTGGCGCAGCCACTGGCGTGACATCCAGCGAACAAAAAGGAGCGTCACCAAGCCCGCTGGCAGGGCGATCAAGATATAACCGCGAGCGAGTTGAATTTGAAGCAGGTAAGACACGATTGCGACCAGCCCGAATAGCCACATGGTCGATGTCGCAACGAGACGATATTCCTGGCTGCCAGCGCCGACAACTTTTGCCGTTCGACTTCCAAAGACGGTCAGAACAGTCACCCAGGCGATGATGATGATGGCCGAAACCGTGAAATAGCTTCCGATGATGTTCGGCGCGGAGCCTCGGAAAGAGACTTCTCGAGCGCTGAAACCGAGCCATGCCAGTTGGACAGCAAAAACAACCCACACCAAGGCCAAGATGTCGATGACGAGGAGGCGACGAGCGTAGCTCTTCTGCCACATACTGACGGACTCCATCGACAAGGCGCCCTCACTGAGTCGAAATTGGTTAACTTAAATGATTACCTGATTCTACATAGAGGATTCCGCCCTTCGGAGAGTTGCTTCAGAGTTCTGGGCGAGCCGAGGAAGTGTGCATTCTGCGGCCTGCGGTAAGTTTGCGAGGTGATGAGCAAAATCAGTTTTGGCAGCAGGAGAGCGGGTTGGCTGACGGCAGCCGCCGCTGGCCTTTTTGTCTCGATGGCACTGGTTGCGCTGCTTGATTTTTCCCCTCCACTGGCCGTACCTCCGGCCCTTGCTGAGGCGATCGGGTATCTCGTCGTCTTCATTCCGTTGGTGGCCGCCATCACCTTTGCCACTCTTTTTCGAGGACAGCGGTCGCTGGCCCGGGATTTCGGGTTTTCGGCTACGTGGACAGATGTTGTGCTCGGCGTTGCGCTCGGACTCGCTTTGCGGGTTGCTGGAATGTGGTTCGAAGTTGCGATGTATGGCATTCGCCTCAACGGAGGCTCGACGGGGATTCCACGAGCCCAGTGGCTCGCGTGGGTGCTTTTGGCGGTCATTGCGCCCATCATTCTGGCGCCCCTTATTGAAGAACTCTTCTTTCGCGGTCTTGTCCTTCGCGGCCTCCTGAGGTGGGGCACGCGCAGAACTCTCTCCCCGCGGCTTTCGGCGGTGGTGGCCATCGTGGTGAGTTCGCTGATTTTCATGCTGGTGCACCTGATTGGCGTTCATTCCCCGCGACAGGTCATTCTCATTGGCGTGATGACATTCGTCGTGGGATGCACGGCAGCGGTCATGGCCGTGAAAACCGGGCGCCTGGGGGCAAGCTTCGCCTTGCACATGACCTACAACGCCACCATTCTGATTCCCGCCCTTCTCGCCTAAGGTAATCCACGTGAGTTCTGAACACCCCGACTCCCCGCCCCGTCAGCGCGACAGCGGAGCCCGTCATCGCTCTGGTAAAAATCCGGGGATGCGCCACGGCCGACGTCGTTCGCGCAGGATCTGGGTTCCCATCGTTGTCAGCGTGGGCGCTCTTCTCCTTGCGGCGATGGCGTGGATGGGCGTTCGGGGCTACCTGGCTTACACAGAGCTCTCGCAACTCCAGCCGCTGGCCGCCACACTAAAAGATGGGCTGACGGCGGGCAACGTTCAGGATTCCGGACCCCAGGTTGATGCTCTCGTTCGGCACGCCGTCTCGGCTCAGGAACTGACGGGAGATCCTCTGTGGGGAGCCGCCGAACTCATTCCCTATCTGGGCCCGAATCTCGCGGCGGTGCGCACCATTTCTGCCGCCGCGGCGGACCTCGCCACGCAGGTGGTGGAACCTCTGATGACCGTGTCACAGACCACAAAGCTTGCTGATCTGAAACCCGTGAATGGGCACATCAACACGGATGCTTTGGCGGCCGCACAGCCCCAGTTGGCGGCGGCGGCGACGGTGGCCGCGCAGGTCGATGGCGCTGTAGCCGCTATCGATGAATCACAACTGCTGGGCCCATTGGCAACGCAAGTGCAGTCGGCATCCGACCTTCTCCACACGGTGAGCAGTGGCGTGACCGCTTTGAGCAATGCGGCGACACTCGTGCCGAACATGCTCGGCGCCTCGGGTGAACGCAACTACGTCGTCATTGTTCAAAATAATGCCGAGCTCCGAGCAACGGGAGGTGTTCCCGGTGCCCTCGCGATGCTCCACACAGACCACGGCGTGGTGACGTTGACGCGACAGTCCTCCACGACGGCCATTCAAGAGTTCGCGAAACCGGTCATTTCTCTCCCGCAGGGCACGATCAATGTGTTCGGGCCCAATCCGGCAAAGGTCTTGCAGGACACGACCATGACGCCAGATTTTTCGGTCACGGCTCAAAGCGTGAGCGCCATGTGGCAGAAGACCTACGGGCTGGTTCCCGACGGCGTGCTCTCCCTTGATCCGGTGACGCTCAGCTACCTTTTGGCGGCGACGGGACCGGTGACGTTGCCAACGGGGGAAAAGCTTTCAGCAGGCGACGCAGCAGAACTACTGCTACACGACGTCTACATTAATTACCCTGACCCCCGGACACAGGATTCATTTTTCGCAGGAACGGCCGAGGCCGTCTTCGCGAAGATTGCGAAGGGCGGCAGTAATTCCAATGCCCTTCTCTCCGCGCTGACGCGCGCAGGTTCAGAAAATAGGGTTTTCATCTGGAGTGCCCAGCAAACTGAGCAATCCCTCCTTGCGGGCTCAACGCTTGAGGGAATTCTTCCCCAGCCTCGCATCGGGGCGTTCGGGGTGTATCTCAATGACGAGACCGCCGCCAAGATGGATTACTACCTCACGACTCAGATTCAGTCTGGTGCCGTCGGATGTCGCGCAGATGGCAAGCAAACCTCTGTTGTGAGCGTCACACTCACAAATGGAGCCCCAGCCGATGCGGCGACGAGCCTTCCCGGCTACGTGACGGGGGCGGGCATTCACGGCACACCGCCGGGTAATATTCGAACCTCTATTGTGGTGTACGGAGCGTCCGCGGAGCAGGGCGTGTGGGGCGAAGTTCTCGAGAACGGTCAACACCGTGACTCCTTTGTCACCACCGATGGAGAGCACAGCGTCATTCAGTCCACGGTCGAATTGACGCCCGGGCAATCCCGAACAATAACGTTCAGGATGCTGAGCAACGCTGTCGGTTCCCACAGCCTGTCACTGCTGACGACTCCTCTGCTAACTAAAGTCACCCCCACCACTCTTGCGGAATCGTGTTCGTTGGCTCTAAAATAATCTCTGTACCATAAGTGTGCCTATCACGCACGAACACCTTGGAGGGATTGTAATGAAGAAAATTATCTTGGCGGGAGTCATCGCAGCGCTCGCGCTGGTATCCCTCCCGGCGGCGAGTTTTGCGTACGGTGGAGGAAGTCCCGTCGTCACGGGAACTGTTGCGCCCACCGAAACCGTCACTGTCGACTGGCCCGCGGGCTTTTTTGAAGGTGGTGAACTGGTGACCGTTGAGGTTACCTGCACAGCGGGCTCGCCGACGATCAACAACGAATTGGCTCCGCCCGTCATCTTCCGGGCCGTATCGAGCGGCACGTATGAGACCACAGGGGCCGGTGCCTTTAGCCTGAACCTCACGTTGCCCGCCGGAGACTTCGGAACGTGTAGCTGCCAGGTCCTCGGATTGCGATCGGACACCACGGGAACGACAGATTTGGCCTATGTGCCAGGTGCGGCCATTCCCTACACCGGCTTTGATACCGGCCTGTATGTCTGGACGGGAGCGGGAGTCCTCGTTCTGGGCGTTGCCCTCGTCACGATTGTGATGGCCCGCCGCAGATCTCAGTCCAAGGAACAAGCGAAGACCTAGGTCTCAGTCTCGGTCTCAGCCTCGGTTTCATGGCTGTGATGTAGACGCTTCATGACGAACGCCCCGAGGCAACTCGGGGCGTTCTCTTTTCCACCGCTGAAAACTGAGCCAGGCCCTCGGGGGCGTCCTGGAGCCATTTTTGTTTGGCCGGGAATTGGGCTTGATGAAACCTGTCAAACTACCCTAAAATAAAAACTGCCCGACCTGTTGAGTCCCAATGCTTTTCCCCCTCCCCCTAAAGGAAACGTCATGAAGAAATTGATTTTGGCTGGAGTTCTCGCCGCCGTCGCGCTTGTCTCCCTGCCCGCCGCAAGTTTCGCCTACGGCAGCGGAAGCCCCGTCGTCAACGGCACTGTTGGCCCCTCGAAGACGGTGAGCGTGGATTTTCCCGCTGGATACTTTTCTGACACCGACACTCTTACGACGGTCATCACCTGCACCGCAGGCGAAGTGACCATCTTGAACACCGAGTTTGTTCCGGTCGGAATATTTCACGCACCTCGACTCTTCCCCGATCCTCCCTATTACCAGGCCACCGCTTCGGGGGCATTCAGTCTTCAGCTGACGCTTCCCGCGAGTGACTTTGGCACGTGCAGCGTCACTGTTTCTGGATACAACTCCGGGATTTCGGGTTCGGCAGACATCGCGTATGTTCCAGCCGAAGCCGTGGCGTACACGGGCTTCGATGCCGGACTGTACATCTGGACGGCATCCGGCGTTATCGTTCTGGGAGGCGCCTTGATCTCGGTTATGGTAACTCGCCGCAAGGCCCACGCGAAGGCTTCTGCCTAGCCTTGAGAAATCATTGAATAGTTCGCCCCGAGGAGACTCGGGGCGAACTATTTCGTTATCCGGGGAATGGGACTTGATGAAACCTGAGAAATTACCCTAAAATCAAATATGTAGGGGCTAAACCAGCCCCAAAGGTTTATCCCCCCTCTCTCCCCCGAAGGAAACATCATGAAAAAATTAGTCCTGGCAGGAGTCTTGGCCGCCATCGCGCTGGTCTCTCTCCCCGCCGCAAGTTTCGCCTACGGCAGCGGTAGCCCCGTTGTTACCGGTACGGTTGCCCCCACGAAGACGGTCAGCGTTGATTTTCCCGTCGGATTCTTTGCGAATTCCGAAATCGTCGCGATGACGGTCTCCTGCACCAGTGGGGACGCAGAGGTTTTGAACACCCCTGCACTCGCGATCGTTCGCGCTTTTCCTGGCGGCCCTTACTACGAGGCATCAGGGGACGGCTCGTTCAGCCTTCAACTGACATTGCCCTCCGCTGACTTCGGAACCTGCACCGTCACCTACGACGCCGAGACGTTGATCGCCACGGGCACCGTTGACCTGGCCTACGTTCCGGCTGCGGCCGTGGCCTACACGGGCTTTGATGCCGGACTGTACATCTGGACTGCTGCGGGCGTCATCGTCCTGGGTGGGGCCTTGATCTCGGTCATGGTTGCTCGTCGCAAAGCGCAGACGAAGGCTTCCGCCTAGTCTTCACGAATTGTAAAAGAGCACGCCCCGAGGTCAACTCGGGGCGTGCTCTTTTTGTCGGTCACGCAGAGGGCATGCGGGCCATGGCCATCCATGGTGTCGAGCCGGTCCTTTACGCGGCGGGCGGCCGGATTGCTCGGGGAACTCCCTGAAGCTCGGCGAATGCCGCCAGCGCGCGGTTACGTGACTCGAGAAGGTTGATGATCGGCTCGGGGTAATCGCTGAGCTTCGGGTGTTCGTACTCGCCCAGGTAGCGATGAAGGTATTCGTGTGTGGGGTCGAACTTTTCGGCCTGCAGCACGGGGTTGAAGACGCGAAAGTAGGGCGCGGCATCGGCGCCGCTGCCGGCAACCCACTGCCAGCTGGCGGCGTTGCTGGCGGGATCCGCATCCACCAGGGTGTCCCAGAACCATTGCTCGCCGAGCCGCCAGTCGATGAGCAGGTTCTTAATGAGGAACGAGGCGGTGACCATGCGAACGCGGTTATGCATGGTGCCGCTTTGCCAGAGTTCGCGCATACCGGCATCCACCAGCGGGATGCCCGTGCGCCCCTGTTGCCACGCGGCGAGAACCTCGGGGTCGGCTTCGCCCCAAGGGAATGCGTCAAAGCGCGAATCGAAGTTGACGGCGGCCAAGTCAGGCCAGTGATACAGCAGGTGGTAGCTGAACTCTCGCCATCCGACTTCTGCCATGAATTTGAGGGAATTCTTCAGCACGTCGGCGCCACCATGCGCCTTGGCAACTTCTACCCGATGCCAAATCTGAAACGGGCTGATTTCGCCAAACCGTAGATGCGGGGAGAGCTCGCTCGTCACCAAACGTGAGGGCACATCGCGTCCCTCGGCATACTGTGTGAGGCGCGTGTCAATGAAGTCCTCGAGGCGCTCGTGAGCGGCATTCTCACCGATCGTCCAGCGGTGGGCCAAACCGGCAGACCAGTCCGGTGATGTGGGAAGGAGGCCCCACGAGGCGAGGTCGTCGCTGGCCAGAGGCTCCCCGGTTGTCGCGAGGGCTGCAGAAGGAAGGGCGTGCGGCGCGTCCAGCGGCAGACGAGGAATGTCGTGGCTGTTGATGCAGGACTTCCAGAATGGGGTGAAAACCGTGTAAGGAGTGTCAGAACCGGTGCGCACGGTCCAGGGCTCAAAGAGGAGACTCGCCTGAAAACTCTTCGCCACGAGACCGGTCGCCTTGGCGTAACTCTTGATGCTCGCATCGAGGTCGCGCTCGGCGCCCCCATATCGACGGTTCCAAAAAATACCATCCGCGTTGGTCTCCGCAATGAGCTGACGGATGACGTCGTGCGCCGGTCCCTGTCGCAAGACGAGGCGCCCACCAAGACGGTTGATCTTATCGGCGAGAGCTTCGAGACTGTGATGGAGCCACCACTTGGTCGCACCGCCAAGAGGCCGGATGCCGGGGCTCTCTTGATCGAGAACGTACACGACGACGAGACTGTCGGCTGGTTCGGCCGCCGCCTCGATGCCGGCGATGAGAGCGGGATTATCGGACACCCGAAGATCATCGCGCAGCCAAACAATGTGCGTACTCACGGGCGTCTCTCCAGAAGGCTAAGAAAAAGGCAAAGATAAAGGGCCAACCAGTGAGGCAACCGGTTAGCCCTTTATCTTATTCACCAAGAGTGTTTTGCAATCACATTCAACAGTCGATCACCACAGCAAATGATCGGTGCAGAATTAGAATATAACGAAGAGGTAACGGAAAGCTAGTCTTTTTCGTTACCAATTTGAGATAAAAGCATTTTTCTTTTGTGAGCCTATTTTTGCGGACCATTCTGCCGGGGTCTGCCGGGGTCTGCCGGGGTCTGCCGGGGGCCTGTCGGGGGTTTGTCGGTGTCTGTTGGGGGCTGCCGGGGTCCGAAGCGGCTGGCAGGACTACCCTCGCCGGAAATCCGCGAGGAAAAGATAGCACTATGATATCATTCTGGTTACACACAACGGAAGGCCGTCTCGTGACATCAATCCTGGTGCGCAACCTAGAAGAAGACGTGAAGCTGGGGATCAAAGAACGCGCCCGTCGCAATGGGCGCTCCATGGAGGCAGAGGTTCGCGCCATTTTGGCGGCTGCTGTCCTGAGCTCTCAGACTTCTCCGCAGTCAGAAGACGACCTCGCAATGCTTGGCGCTCGAATCCGCGCGCGTTTCGCCCACATTGACACGGAGGGTTTAGTTTTCCCCAGATCAACAGAACTCGTCAGTGGCGCGTCGATCTTCGAGGAAGACTCGCCTGAGTGATCATTATCGATACAAACGTGGTGTCAGAGCTCGCTCGCAAGAGCCAGCATCCGCGATTCGTGTCATGGTTTGACCGCCATGTTGGCCGCGACCTTTTCCTGACCGCCACCATTGTTGGTGAACTCATTCGGGGAGTGGCAGCTCTTCCTCTGGGAAGGCGCAAACTGGAATTGACGGCATCGGTCATGGATGTGGTTCTGCAAGATTTTGCCCACTTTGTGTTGCCATTCGACCGCCTCGCCGCCTATGAGTGGGGTCATCTTGTTGTGCGGGAGCAGTTGCGGGGGCGAACGCTGAGTTTTGCGGACAGTCAAATTGCAGCGGTCTGCCTCGCCCAGGGTGCTTCGTTGGCCACGCGGAACACCAAAGACTTCGAGGGACTCGGTATCGATCTCATCGATCCGTGGGTCTGAAGCGGGAAGCGCAAGACCGTGGAAGAAAAGCGACGAGCGAGCTAGAACATATCCGGGCTGGGCGCGCTCGCGTGCAAGACAGTCACATCGGCGTGCGTGTCATAGCGGTAGCCGATGCCTCGAACGGTGCGCACAATGTCTTCGAAGCGGCCCAGCTTCGACCGCAGCCTCCGAACGTGAACGTCGATGGTGCGCTCGTTGGGAATGTCGACATCGTCGGCCCGCCACAGCGCCGCAATCAGCTCGTTGCGGCTGACCGTGATTCCCTTGTGCACGACCAAGAACTGCAATAGTTCGAATTCCTTGAAAGTCAGTGCGGCGGTGACGTCGTCGATGAGGATGCGCTTGCGAGAGATATCAATCGTGACGCCACTGCCCTCTTTTTCGGAGGCGGTTTCGTCGCCACGGTGCCGCGCGACGGCCGAGGGCTCCTGGAGTGCCAGACGCACAACATCCACGTCACGACCACCGGCTTGCTCGGGGGCAAGCGCCACAGCGGCATAGGTTTGCGCATCGGGGACCAGTTGGTTCGTGAGGTTCTTGAGGGCCTCGACAATTTTGGCAAGGTCGATGCCGTTGGCGGCGGCAGTGGCTTCATCGATGCCCACATAGAGGGCGAAGCCACGCGCGAGGTTCTTGCCCGAGGGCGCGACGTTGCTCGCAGGGGGAGGTGTCGCGGGGGGTGTGGAGTCAGTGGCGGTTGCCATTTTTTCTCATCCTTATGATGATGCTCGAACGTGGTGCGGCGGAGCCGGCGAAACCAGTGTTCGGGTGTTACTGAAAACGTGTCGTGACCCATTGGGCCGGGCGTGCACCGCAGTGCAGAGCGTTCTCATCAACCAGATACTGCAAACAAAGTGCAATCGGCGACGTGAGAGAACTGGGGCGAAAAGTGCCTAGTTACAGCAACACATTCGAGCGCACGCAGCGTCGTTTCCGGGCATCATCATGCCGGATGCTCCCATGACTCCCAAGGAGGTCACGGAATAAACGCTTTTTGTCATGAGTCCAGTAAACCGGAGGCCATGGGGGGTGTCAAATAGGTGGAGGCGAACTAAACCGTTCCGTAGAGGCGATCGCCCGCGTCACCGAGGCCCGGCACGATGTAACCATTCTCGTTAAGACGCTCATCTTGAGCCCCAAGAACGAGGGTGACGTTGGCGCCAACCGTGGCGGCCTCGACCGCGGCGATACCCTCGGGGGAACCCAAGAGGCAGACGCACGTGATGTCGGTGGCACCACGCTTGAACAAGAAGTCGATGGCCGCAATGAGCGATCCACCGGTAGCCAGCATGGGGTCGAGCACGAAGCACTGACGGCCGCTCAGGTCGTCGGGGAGGCGCTCGGCGTACGTGCTGGGTTGAAGGGTTTCTTCATCGCGAACCATGCCCAAAAAGCCAACCTCGGCTGACGGAACAAGCTTGACCATGCCCTCGAGCATGCCCAGACCGGCGCGCAAAATCGGCACCACGAGAGGCCGTGGCTGGCTCAGCATGACGCCGACCGTCGTGGTCACAGGTGTCTCGATGGTGACAGGCTCCACGCGCACCTCGCGCGTGGCCTCGTAGGCCAGCAGTGTCACCAGCTCTTCGGTCAATGAACGGAACACCGATGAAGGCGTGTTCTTGTCACGCAATACCGTGAGCTTGTGGGTGATCAGAGGATGATTGGCTACGTGCAGTCGCATAGGCTCAATCTACCGAAAGAAGCTGAGCTGAAACCTGTTCGCCTTAAAGTTGCGCCGAAGGAAGGGTGATGAGAGTGACGTTGCCCGTGCCCGATGAGTACCGCGCCCTGATGAAAATTGCCTTAGCGGATGCGCAACTCGCGCTTGAGACCAACGACGTGCCCGTGGCGGCCCTCGCGGTGACCTCGGACGGACGCATTATCGGGCGGGGCCGTAACGAGCGTGAGCGGGATAATGATCCCACCGCTCACGCCGAGATTCTGGCCATTCGGGCCGCCGCCAAAGAGCTCGGCTCCTGGCGCCTCACCGATGTCACTCTCGTGGTCACTCTGGAACCGTGCGTGATGTGTGCCGGCGCGATTCTCGCCGCGCGCATTCCTCGTGTTGTCTTTGGGGCGTGGGACGCGAAGGCGGGGGCGGCCGGGTCGATTCACGACCTGCTGCGCGATCGTCGCCTGAATCACCAGGTCGAAGTCATTGCGGGTGTCGAAGAAGAAGCCTGCGGCAAAATTCTCACCGACTTCTTTCGCGACAAGCCCTAGCGCTCGAGCGAGCTAGGCCTGCTCGAGCCCGTCAAGAAAGTCGTTCAGCATGGCCTGCGACGCGACTTCCATCGCGGCGGAGTGGGCATCGCGTTCGGTCACCAACGTTTGTGGGTCGATGCCGTGGCTCGCCACAGATTCGCGGCCGGTAACCAGCCACTCCTCGTGCATCGCCTCCGTGGTCTCGGGGTGGAACTGCACCGCGAGTCCCCACGAGCCCAGCGCAAAGGCTTCGTTGGCGTAGTCGCTCGACCCGGCCAACAGTGTCGCTCCAGCGGGAAGGTCAAAGGTGTCGCCGTGCCACTCCATCACGGGCACTCCGGCAAAGTGGCGCACGGGAGAGTTCTCGCCCGCCACTGTCGGCACGACCTCGCGAAAACCGATCTGCGTGCTGTCGCCCTTGTAGACGCGCTCCCCGAGGGCACTGGCCATGATCTGCGCGCCAAAGCACACGCCCAGGGTCGGCTGTTGGGCGGCCAACCGTGACGCCAGCCACGCCTCTTCGGCCGCGATGTACGGCAGCACATCCTTTTCGTAGACGCCGTTGTCGTTACCGAGAACCACGACCAGAGCGGGTTCAACGGTGAGGGTGGCGAAGTCGGCGGTGCGCGCATCCAGAATCTGAATGTCATACCCCCGAGCAGTGAGAACGGGCTCCAGATTGCCGAGGTGGATGGTGGAATCGTGCTGCAGCACGAGAGCAATCTTGGTCATTAGTCGATTCCCTTGATGAAGATGGCGTCGGTGTTCAATGAGGCGCCTTGCTCGACGCGCTCAACATCAGGTTCGATGTAGATGACCCGAGCGGCCGGCACGGCGGCGCGAACGCGCACCTCAATTCTGTCGATGGCGGCAGCGACCTCCGAGAACCGCATCTCTGCGGGGAACGCCAGCTTGGCGCCGACCAAGAGCTCATCCGGGCCAAGGTACAGGGTCTTCAGGTGAATGATCGAGCCATATTCTCCGGACAAGATAGCCGCTTCGATAGCCTGCACGTCCTCGAGCGTTGCGCCTTCGCCCACCAGCAGGCTCTTGGTTTCGATGCCCAGGATAATAGCTACCACGACCAGCAAGAGACCGATTCCGATGGTGCCGGCAGCATCAAACACACTGTTGCCGGTGAGCGCCGTGAGTCCCACCCCAAAGAATGCCATCACCAGACCGAGCAGCGCCGCGGTGTCTTCGAGCAACAAGACGGGGAGCTCGGGAGCCTTGGAGTGGCGGATGAACTGAATCCACGAAGCATCCCCGCGCAGAGGGTTCGATTCCCGAACGGCGGTGCGCAGCGACAGGCTCTCGAGCACGATGGCGATCACCAGTACCGCCATCGGCAACCACCAGTTTTCGAGGGGCTCCGGGTTTTGCAGTTTGTGAACCCCCTCGTACAGGGCGAAAACGCCACCGACGCTGAAGAGCACAATGGAGACGACAAAAGCGTAGACAAAGCGCTCGCGGCCATAACCGAAAGGGTGCTTGTTATCGGCGCGCTGACGGGCCTTACGGCCGCCGAGCAGAAGAAGCAACTGGTTGCCGGAGTCGGCAATGGAGTGAATACCCTCCGCGAGCATCGAGGTCGCCCCGGAGAATGCGAAGGCAATCAGCTTGGTCGCGGCAATGCCGAGGTTGGCCAGAAGCGCCGCAATGATGGCCTTGTTACCGCCGGATGCACTCATAGATCCTGTCCCATTCGCTGGTCTTCCCACGCTGTTCTCCGCGATGCTCTCGCGTGTCAACTTCTCCAATCCTAGAATGGGCGAGTGAATACGACGACGCCTCTCCCAACGCCTGCCTCAGCGCCTGCGTCTGCGAACAAGTCCGTGACCCTTCCGAGCATTGCGATTTTGGGTGCCGGATCCATGGGGCGCGCCATTCTTTCGGGGCTTCTGTCACCGAATGTGCACGTGGAGGGCGGTATCCGGGTCACCAACCGTAGCGCCGAACAGGCCGCCACTTTTGATAACGAACCGCGCGTAACGGCTCTGGCTACCAGCGAAAATGCGGAGGCCAACCGCCTCGCCGTTCGTGGCGCCACCATCGTGATTATTGGCGTCAAGCCGTATATGGTTCCTGACCTGCTGGACGAGATTTCGGATGCGTTAGAGCTGGGCGCCATCATCATCAGCGTCGCCGGCGGTGTCACCACGGCCACTCTCGAGGCGCACCTTCCCGAGAGAATCTCGGTCATTCGCAGCATGCCCAACACTCCGTCCAAGGTGGGCCTTGGGGTCACCGGAGTGTGTGCCGGCTCACGCTCCAGCGATGCGGACCTCGACCTCGCGACGCGCCTGTTCGACACCGTCGGTGACGTGCTCGTCGTTCCCGAATCGCAGATGGATGCCGTGGGCGCCATTTCCGGCTCCGGCCCCGCCTACGTGTACTACTTCATCGAGGCCCTCACGAAGGCCGGTATTGCGCACGGGCTCACTCCCGAGCAGGCAGACCTGGCCGTGCGGGGAACGTTCCGTGGCGCCGTCGAACTCCTCGCGGAATCGGGCGAGACCCCGGCCGAACTTCGTCGCCAGGTAACCAGCCCCAAGGGCAGCACCGAACGCGTCATCGCCGTGTTCGACGAGGCAGACCTGCCCGGCCTTTTCGTGCGCGCGACGGCTGCCTCTATTGCTCGCTCCCAAGAAATGGCCGCCGGTAACTAGCCCCTCCGCGGGTCTATTTCTCGAGCGCGGCGAACTTCTCCAGGGCGCTGGGGTGGCCGGAGACCAGAATCTCATCACCGGCATCGATGAGCGTTTCTGCGGTCGCAAACGTGAACGAGTTACCCGGCTTTTTCACGCCGACAACCGTGACCTTGAAGGATCCGCGAACGCCCGAGTCAGTGAGAGTCTTGCCCGCAAGGATGCGCGGTGGGTAGAGCTTCACGATGGCAAAATCGGGATCAATTTCTACAAAATCCAAAAGCTGCCCCGACAGCAGATGGGCCACGCGCTCGCCGGCTTCGGCTTCGGGGTAGATGACGTGGGTCGCCCCGATGCGCTCCAAGATTTTGCCGTGAGACTTACTGATGGCCTTGGCCCAGATCTCCTCGATCCCCAGGTCAACGAGATTGGCCGTGATGAGAACGCTCGCCTCGATGGACGATCCGACGGCAACGACTGCAGTAGTGAAGTCCCGGGCACCGATTTGCTCGAGTGCCTCGATCTTCGTGACATCGGCCTGCACAGCGTGGGTAACGCGGTCTGACCATTTCTGCACGAGCTCCATGTTCTCGTCCACCGCCAAAACTTCGCGGTCAAGACGGTCGAGTTGCCCCGCTGTGGCGGCGCCAAACCGGCCCAGGCCGATAACCAGAACGGCGGCGTTTTTCTTCTTTTTGCGCTCAACCAACGATCGGCCTTTCTTCGGGGCGGTTAAAGAACTGGGCAGCCTGGCTTGCCGCCAAGGCTGCTGCCAACGTAACGGTACCAACACGACCCATAAACATGATGGCCGCCATCACATAGACCCCGGAATCCGGGAGACTCGCGGTCAGCCCGGTACTCATGCCCACCGTGGCAAAGCCGGAGATGACATCGAACAAAATATTCTGCAGGGGCGCATCCGTTATGTTCGTCAAAATGAGCGTGCCCATGGCCACGGTGGTCGCCCCCCACAGCACCACGCTGACGGCAAGGCGAAGCACGTCACTGGGTACTCGGCGGTGAAAGACCTCGAGCGAGGAACGCCCCCGGGCTTCGGCAACGGCAGCCAACAACAGAATGGCGAACGTGGTGACCTTAATACCGCCAGCGGTGGATGCCGATCCGCCACCAATAAACATCAACATGTCGGTCAGCAACAGGGTCGCGGTGTCGAGTTGACTGATGTCGACGATGTTGAAGCCACCGGAGCGCGCCATCGTGGACAGAAATGTTGCCTCGAAAACGCGTTGCCCGGTGCCGAACGCGCGAAACGCGGACGAGCCAATCGGGGAGACAACAAGGAAGGCGACGATGCCACCGAGCCACAATATCCACCACGTCGTCAGCGTGAGTTTCACGTGCAACGACCACTTTCGGGGCTGAAAAAGGTGTCGGCCCAGCGCGTAGAGCACGGGGAACCCGAAACTGCCCAACATGACGGCAATCATGATGAGGGAAAGAAACCAGAAGTCACCCTGAAACTGGGCGAGACCGCCAATGTTCGGGGTGAACCCGGTGTTGGTGAAGGCGGATGCTGCGTAGTAAAAGCTGTACCAAATGGATTCCCCGAGCGGGTAGCCGGCGGCCAGAATGCTGGGCAACATGAGAATTGCGATGACCGTCTCAATAGAAAAAAGACTGACGGCCACGGCGACGACGAGGCCGCCGACATCCCCCAGCTTGATGGCTTGTCCTTCTGCCACGGGGCCCGAATGAAGACGCAGCGGGTTTGAATCGCTGGCAATCATGAGTTTGGCGCGCAGGCCAAGACCGCCGGAGATGATGGCGCCAAGAACGGATGCCAACGTCAGCACACCGATGGCGCCAATCTGGGTTCCGATGAAGACGAAGCTATTGCCGAGAGGTGACCAGTGCGTGGCCATGTCGACGGTGGCGAGGCCGGAGACGCAGATGGTCGAGACGGCGGTGAACAGAGCATCCGCAAGAGCTGTTGGCGTGTTATTCGCACCAGAAAAGGGGGCGGCAAAAATGGCCGTGAAGAGCAGAATCATTGCCGCGAAAATAAGCACAGCAAACCGGGAGGGAGAGCGTCGCGCGAAGTCCTCGACGGCATCTCTCACCCGCATCCATGCGGAAGCATTGTTAGCCTGCGACTCGATCATGCCCACCTTGCTTGTTCCCGGCGGACGATAAGCCCGCTCGCCCATGGTAGCTGGGTCTCGGACTCAGGTAGCCTAGAGCTATGCCTGACATTTTTGACGTGGTGGCGGATGCAACCCGCCGCGAGATGCTGCAGATTCTTCTCGACAACCAGTTGCACGGCACGGGGGAGCTCAGCGTGTCTGAATTAGTGACGCGCACGGGGCTGACGCAACCCACCGTCTCGAAGCAGCTGAAGGTATTGCGCGAGGCCGGATTGGTCGGTGTTCGCGAAGACGGCCAGCACCGCCTCTATCACCTCGACGCGACTCCGCTGGAGGAACTCGAAGACTGGGCTATTCCATTCCTCGGGGTCAGTCTTGCGGGAACAACGGGTCAAGGCGACGGTGCCGAGTCCGAGCGCTTGCTCGGCGATGACGTTGTCGCTGCGGCCACGACCGTCGGAAGCGCTGCGGCGACCACCGTGTTCCAGGTCACCCAGGCGTGGCGCGAGCTGCAGACTGGCGGCAAAGATGCGGCAACCAAACTGTCGGAGTCAATCCGCAAAGCCGCACGTCGTTCTTAGAAACCACGCCCGTAATTACGGGAGTTGATTCTTCCGCTAGACTTCCACGAGGCATATTGCTCAATCTGGCCAGGTAGTTTATGGCCTAGCCCAATATTTGTGAGGTTCTCGTGGGTTCAGTAATCAAAAAGCGACGCAAGCGCATGGCGAAGAAGAAGCACCGTAAGTTGCTTCGTAAGACTCGTCACCAGCGTCGCAACAAGAAGTAGATTCTTCTCACTTCCACGCCAAAAGCGCCCGGCCCTGTGCCAGGCGCTTTTTGCATCCCTATTTCACCTTCGTCGCGGCGTCTAGGCTGGAAGACGTGCCCGACATCACCCTCACCTTGATTGGCAAGCTCAGTTGCCACCTCTGTGACGATGCGCGCGTGATTGTGAACGATGTCGTGAGACATCTCGCGGGCACGGATGGTCCGAGTGGCGCGGTTGATCTCTCGGCCGGCCCAGGCGCGTCGCGGCTCATCGTTCGCGAGCTGTCCATTGAAGATGACCGGGCACTCTTCGATGAGTACTGGGAACAGATCCCCGTGCTGCTCATCAATGGAAAAGTTCACAACTTCTGGCGCATCGATCCCGTTCGTCTCACTAACTCTCTGAAGGAACTCCTATGAGTATTCGCCACATCGTCATTTGGAAAATGGTTGTCACCGAGCCGAGCGAGAAGGCCGCAGCGTTGGCCCAGATTCGCCAAGCCCTTGAGCCTCTCGTGGATCACATCCCCGAACTTCACAGCCTGACAGTGACGCCGAACGTTGCGTATTTCGGTGTCAATGGAGACGCCATTCTCGTCGCGGAATTCGCCACTCTTGAGGATCTTGAGACGTACGCCCTGCACCCCCTCCACGTGGAGGCAGCCAGCTCCATCAAACCGTTATTCGAGTCCCGCATGGCCATCGATATCGAAATCTAGAGTTTCAGGTCTGTCCACTGTCGGGCGTCGCGAGACGACTCGTCGCTCGGTAATAAGGCGGCGAACCACGAACGACGAATGGCCCGGAGAAATCTCCGGGCCATTCGTGTGCAACCCAGAGGGTTGACGGTAATTACGCGGTTTCGAGAACCTTCTTCTTGAGTGCGGTGAACTCGGCTGCCGTGATGGCGCCTGACTCCTTCAAGGCGTGAGCCTTAGCGATTTCGTCGGCGTGCGACGTGCCAGCGACCTGCTTGATGTAAGCGTCGGCCTCAGACTGCGCTTCGTGAATGGCAGCCGCCTGACGCTTTGCCATACCCTGACCGCGAATGATGAGGTACACAAAGGCGGTGATGAAGGGAACAACAACCAGGGCAACGATCCAGATGGCCTTGACCCAGCCGGCCTGCTTGTGATCGCGGAACAGGTCACCGATGATCGAGAACAAGATCATCAAGTAGGCGATGAACAGGAAGCTCACCAGGAAGAACCAGATGAAATCTCCGATATTTGACATTATTGTGAAGCCTTTCGTTTTTTAAAGTGCGGCCGGAAGGCCCCCGCGGTTAACATATCGTCTAGAAACGTCCGGTAGGCGGATTGACCGCTCATCTGCGCGCTTCCTAATCGAGATGCAGGAGCGTAGCCTTGAAGCATGACTGCACAGACTGACTCCCGAATCACCATGTATGGTGCCGAATGGTGTGGCGATTGCCGCCGTTCCAAGAAGCTCCTTGACACGCTCAACATCGACTACGACTACATAGACCTTGAGGCCGTTGTCGAAGGTGCCGCTCAGGCCGAGGTTATTAGCGGGCGCAAGAACATCCCCGTCATTGCCTTCCCTGATGGAACACACCAAGTCGAACCGACCGACTCTGACCTGCACGCCAAGCTGACCGCACTGGGTGCCACAAAGTAACACTCACAACGTAAAAAAGGGGAACCCGTGAGGGTTCCCCTTTTTTGTTGGCCAGCCCCGGCAGAACATCCCGAGAGAGAAAGCCAAGGCCTCACGGCCCGAAAGCTCAGCCTTACGGTGTGAGGCGGTTGGGGCCACGGAACAGGTACGTGACCTCGCGCAGGTTGGGCTGGTGCAGCAACAGCATCATGACGCGGCCAACACCCATGCCGAACCCACCGTGCGGCGGAACGCCGTACCTGAAGAAGTCCAGGTAGAACGAGAGCTCCTCCGGGTCGAGGCCCTTTTCTTGCGCCTGCTTGGTGAGAACATCGATGCGGTGCTCGCGCTGAGCTCCAGTCGTGATCTCGGTGCCGCGCCAGATGAGGTCGTAGCTGCGCGTGATGCTCTGATCCTCATCGTCACGCATGTGATAAAACGGGCGGATGCTGGCCGCGTAGTCGGTGAGAAACACGAATTCGTGGCCGAACTTCTCGGCAACGTAGGCGGCAATCTGGCGCTCGCCTTCTGGGTCCATGTCGTCATCGGCGCGGGGCACTTCATACCCACGCTCGGCGACGATGCGCTTGGCCTCAGCCAAAGGGATGCGGGGGAAGGGCAGGGTCGGAACAACAACATCCACGTCAAAGTAGGTCTTGATCTCTTCGCCGTGCTTATTCTTCACCGCGGTGAGAGCGGCAACGAGTAGCTCCTCCTGCATCTTCATGACGTCTTCGTGGCTGTCGATCCACGAAATCTCGGCATCAACGCTTACGAACTCCGTGGCGTGACGCGAGGTGAACGAGGGGTCCGCACGAAAGACGGGGCCAATCTCGAAGATCTTGCCGAAGCCAGCGGCCTGCGCCATCTGCTTGTAGAACTGGGGGCTCTGAGCGAGGTACGCCTTGCCCTCGAAGTAGTCGACCTCGAACAGCTCGGCGTTGGACTCACTTGGGCTCGCCATCAGCTTGGGCGAGTGAATCTCGATGAAGTCGCGCTCGATCCAGTAGGTGCGCATGGCGTGCTCAAGCGTCGTCTGGATGCGGAAGATGAGGCTGTTGCGCGGCGTGCGCAGGTCGAGGAAGCGCCAGTCGAGACGCTTGTCGATGCTGCTGTCGGCGGCAATGGGGGTCTCCGCGATTGCTTCGGAGACGACGGTGAGGTCGGAGAGCTTGATCTCTAGGCCGCCCAGCTTGACGCGCTCGTCCATCTTGAGTTCGCCCGAAACGGTGAGGAAGCTACCCGCGGCGAGGCCGGAGATGCTCTCGGCAATGGGATCGCTCTCTTCCGAGCGGGGGTGCACGAGTTGAACAGCGCCGCTCTCATCGCGCAGTACGACGAACTGCACCTTCTTCTGGTCGCGCACAGTATCGACCCACCCAGAAACGGAGACGGGGCCCTCGGGCGTAGCGGACAGGTTCTTAATAAGGATGCGTTCAGTCACAATCCCCGAGTTTACGCGAATGGGCGAGACAGCCGAAGCTGTCTCGCCCATTCGTCGCATCAGCGGGTGCTGTCTTGTGGTGAGGTCAAGCGCATCCGGGGGATACGAAGGTGTAGGTCTTTGTGTCGGACCCAAAGTCATTTGTTGCTGTAACAGTGAAGGAGTGAGTGTCGCGGCCGTCCGTTCTTCCGTATGTCGTTCGCTCAAACGAAACGAGCCCGTCAGATGTGATGGCGTCTGGTGACGTCAGGTCCGTTGACGAGTAGGTGATTGTGCCGTCGCCGAGAGCAGTAATCTGTTGGTCAAAAGTGGTCAGCCAAGTGGCGGCTGGCTCACGGTAACAGACCGGTAGATAAATGGTCGCCGGGTCCAAGATGAGGTAATAGGGGTCGTATCCAACGTAGGTTGGAACGTAGGGGCTGGCTCCGTTGTAGTCGCCAAAAACAATGGGTTGAAGGATGGGAGGCGCGCCTGTTGGCGTGGGTATTGGTGCCTCTGAGGAAACGGGTGCCAGAGAGGTACTCTCGCAACTCGTAACAGCGTGGGCCGGGGTCGGAGTGGCCAGGGCGAGGCCGCCGATACCGGCGAGGATGAGGAGGGGGGCAAGGGTAAGAACGGCCCGGTTGCGCCAGCGGCGTTCGAAAATGGCGATGCCCGCTACGATTGCTCCGATTGCGATGGCAATACCGATTCCGATGTGCGTGCCATCAAGCCCCGTCAGAGCGAGGCAGTCTGCTGCAAGATTCATGGGGATCCTTTGGGAGGGGTGGTTGAAGAAAAGCTGGGGTACAAAAAAGAATTTAGCCTAGGCTCCCGACCGTCCGCAAGTGGCGTCTGGAGGTCACGCGGGTGCCCGCTCTCGGCTAATTCATAGGACGCGCATCCGTAAACTTAGGGGGTGGTCAATAGACAGCTTCATTTAGTGCGTCACGGCGAGGTATTTAACCCCGACCGCGTGCTTTACGGGCGACTTCCGGCCTACCGGCTTTCGGAGCTGGGCCAGCAGATGGCGGCGCTTGCCGCTGATGATCTCGCCGCGCGCGACCGCGTTATTTCGCGTCTTATTGCGTCGCC
>CANEXL010000003.1 GCA_947443745.1 Microbacteriaceae bacterium
CAACTGATGTAAGAATTCGGGGCCAGAGCGAGAACGTAGGCCTCAATGTCGAACCCGACGACGGGAGCCACCGGAGTTGGGGGAGGTGCGGGAGCGCTGGGGGCCGTCGCTCCGCCACCGTCTGAGATCGTGCTGACGGGAGAAATTCTGCGGGGGGCCGCGAGGCGAGCAGCTTCGTCGGCGGCGGCTTTTTCCGCAGCGGCTTGGGCTTCCGCCGCCGCCGCAGCCGCGACACGATCTTGCTCGGCTTGCCAGGCCGCCTGCGCGACCTGAACGGCCTTGATCTGCTTGCCGAGGGACTCCACCAATTGCACTAGGGCATCCGAGGATGACCGATCAATGAGGCTTTTTGCTACGGCGAGCTCGTCTGGTGGCCACAGGGAGGAATCCGCGGATGTCCGCTCAGCGATTGCAAGATCGCCGGCAAATTTTTGGCTTTGTTTCTGTTGGTCCGCCTGCACCGCACGAACCCGGATAATTTCCGCCGCCAAAGCCTTGCGGGCGACATCGTCAAGGGTTTTTCCCGCCGAATCCGTCGCTATCTTTTCCGCATTGGCCAGCGCTTGCTCAACCGCCGCTTGCTGTTCCGCAAAGGCGAAGACCTGCTCGTGACCTGTCGAAAGTGCCGTTTGCAGGGCGCTGCGAGCCTCATCCTGAACCTCGACGTACCGCTGATATCCCATGCCCGTCATCACTGACAGCAGGAGGGCGCACACGACAACGGTCGCGATGACAATTCGTCTTGGGGAGGCCCACATGGAATCCATTTTATTTCAGTTTGCTGAGAAGAGGATCTACCAAATAAGCGACGCAGCGGCCAACTGGGCGGAGGTGCAGGAGGACGTGTAGGTTCCGGTCGAATAGCCCAAGATCACGATGGTCGCGCAATCGGCCATGTATTCGACCGCGGCGACACCACTGAGACCGGTGAGGGCTTCATTGTCGGCAATGATGCTGCCGTCGTAATACAACCACTGACGAGCGTGGGCGGATTCGTGAGTCAGAACGGACTTGCCAAGGCGGTTGGAATAGATTTCACGCAGATTCGGATCCAACCGAATCTCGACCGGGGTCGTCGGAATCCCGCCGACCTGGGCGCGACCGCAAATATAGAAGCCGTCGCAGAGGCCCGGAATCCAACTGACGTAGGCGTTAGGAGCGATGGAGGCGATGTACGCTTCCACGTTGAAACCGGGATCGGTAGCCAGAGCCTCGGGGGGTGGTCCCGGACCGGTGGTAATCGTGCCGCCACCGGACGATCTCGATGCCGCCTCCCGAGCGGCTTCCTCTGCAGCCGCCGCTTCCGCCGCAGCCGCTTCTGCCGCAGCCTTTTCGGCAGCGATTCTGGCCTGCTCCACCTGCCACGCAATCTCGGCCGTCTGCACGGCAGTGATGGCGACGATGAGCTCCGTTGCTGCCGCGATCAGACTGGCGTCACTCACGTCCGGGGTCCTGGCGAGGTCCTGGGCCACCCCTAAAGCCGTTGGTGGCCAGGGAAGTGAACTGATGAATTTCTGCGTCGCGTCATCCAGGGTCGCTTGCAGATTGTCGCGGCTCTGCTCGTGTTGCACCAGAGACGTTCCCGCCTGCGTCATGGAGGCGATGAGCGCTGTCCGCGTTGTTTCATCGAGGGTCTTGCCCCCCGAGTCGGTGTAGACGCGGTCGGCGCGGATCACAACGACTTTGAGTCCGGCCGCGTCATGGGCGAGGGATGCTAAATTGCCGTCGATTTCAGAGGTGGCGGACTTCATGACGTCGCGCGCATCCTGCTGGGCCGCCCTATAACCCTGGTAACTGATTCCCGCGATGACCGAGAACACGAGGGAACACACCACAATCACGGGGAGAGCAATTCGACCCCGCGTGACCAACATGCGCTCGATTGTAATTCAGAAACCCTCGTGAAAGATACCCTTCATGGTATGGGCATCAGAGGGTGGCGCCCCTAAAACCGCCGGTTCCCGCCTGCAGCTCCTTCTTATTGACACAGGTCGCCGCACGCTTTTGCGGCAGGGATAGCCCATTGGCGGCGGCGCGCACGTCGGCTATCGTGGCACTATGAGTGCACGTTTTCGCATTGACGCCCCCGGTGAAACCCTCGAATTTGGCGAGGCTGGTCGCCCCACGGTCATCGTCTCGCACGATTGGCTCGGTCGCCTGCCGTGGCTGACCGCATTTGCCGACGGGTTAGTGATGGAAGGTTTTCGGGTGCTCGTTCCCGATCACTATGACGGATGGGCGACAACCGACTCCGGTGAGGCCGCTGCCATGATGGCCGCCCTCGACACCGACGTCGCGCTCGACCGACTTGACGCGCTCCTCGCCTCGGCGGCACCCGCTCGCGTCGCGCTCATCGGGTTTTCTCTCGGCGGTCGGCTTTCCATCATGTCCGCCAGCCGCGGCGGAGCCGACGCCCTTGTCACCTACTACGGCAGCGCCTCCGCATCAGAGCACGGCGTCATCCCCTGCCCGGTTCTACTGCAGCTTGCTGAAATAGATGACTGGGCTCCCGGCCGCGACCCCCTTGATCTGATGACGCGGTTGCGCGATCACGGAACATCCGTCACGGAATTCACGTACGCCGGTGGCCAACACGGATTCGCCAACGAACAAAACACGGCCGCGTTCGATCGCAACATTGCGGCGCTCGCGTTTGCCCGCACCGTCGCTTTCTTGAACCTCCACCTGGCCGAATAGAGCCGGCGCGCGGGCTCAACGGGGCGACATGTCAGGGAGCAAGAGCCCCGGCCAGCACGAGAAGCCGACGGGCATCCTCGTGGGCCAGAAGACCGCGCGGGCCGTAGGTCGCCTCGGCCACTCGGGAGTCGATTGCGCACACCTCTGCGCGACCCCAAATTCTGATGCGGCGGCGGGCAACGGCACGGTAGGCGGCATCCCGCCAGCTCCGGGGAACAACGCGGGCAACGGCGGCGAGCGCCCGGTATCCCCGGGGCAAGATTGTGGCCAATGCCAGAACCGCGCTGGATTCGGTGAGAACGATGCCGCTCTGCACAACCAAGACCGAGTCAAAGTCGGTGACGGATGCGCGGCTCAACACCTCGCTCCCCAGCTCTGATTGCCCCGGAACGAAGACCACGGTTTGCGGATTGACTCCGACGTGGGGGGCGGCAGGATCTGCCGAGCCAGTCGGGGTTACTGGGCTTGCTGGGGTTACTGGGGTTCTCGTGCTTGCTGGGGTTGCTGGGGTTACCGGGCTTGCTGGGGTTCTCGGGGCTACTGCGATGCGGCGCCCCATCCACTCGACCAACCCGATGCACAGGGCGCAGTCACCATCAACAACGACTACCAAGGGTCCGTCTTGAGGATTGCTGTTTCGCGACATTTTCTACCTGGATGCTGATGAGGGAAGGTTTCAGGGGACGATGTGTGGGGGTTAGAAGGGCGGCACCACTCCGGGGTCGACGAAGGGATCGGAAGCGGGCGCAGCGCGTTTGGGAGCAGCGCGCTTGGAAGCCGGCGCTGCAGGTGCGGCAGCGGGATCGGCGTGTGGGTCATCGATGGGTGCCATGAAGCGCTCCACATCCGGATCGACAATGATGTCGGATGGGCGCAGGCCGCGGGTGAGAAACAGCCCGTCGAGGGTCGTGATGCGGCTGAGTGCCACATATGTCTGCCCCGGGGCGAAGGCGCGCGCACCCATGTCGATGAGGGCGCGCTCATAGGTCTGCCCCTGTGACTTGTGGATGGTGACCGCCCACGCCAAACGGAGCGGGAACTGCGTGAACTCGGCGACGACATCACGCTTCAGTTCATCGGTGCCCGAAGAGAAGGTGTATTTGTAACGCTCCCACGTGGCGGGGTGCACCTCTACCTCGGTGCCGGCGATGTCGACGAAGACGGTGTCAGCGATGCGGGTGACGTGTCCGATGGTGCCGTTGACCCAGCGCTGATCGGAGTCGTTTCGCAAGAACATGACCTGCGCGCCTACCTTGAGTGCGAGCGCTTCTTCGGCCGGGAACATGTTCGCCCCGAACTCGCCCGACACCTCTGCCTCGGCCGTCAACGTCTTGCCCTCGAGCTTCTCGAGCCGTGCCGTGTTGATGGCGTTCACCCGTGCGTTGGTCGTGGCCAACGTAATGATGCCCTCTTCGGGCGCCGGGCGATTACCGGCCGCGTTCAGAGCCGCGCCAAGCTCGGGCGTCACCACCCCGTGACGCACAGCGTTGAGCATTGCCTTGAAGTCGTCGTCCCGCTGCCGGTGAATCTCGGTGAGCTCAATCGTGCGCAGCTCCGCGGTCTTCCAGACAGCCGCATCGAAGAACCAGTGCGAGGCATAGCGCTCGGCGAGGTAGGACTTCTCCTCTAACGACCGTGGGGGCACCGGCGCCAGCTGGTACGGGTCGCCAAACATGATGACCTGCACGCCGCCAAATGGCTCTTTCTTGCGCTGGCGTGACTCGCGCAACGCGCGGTCAATCGCATCCATCACATCGGCGTTGACCATCGAGATCTCGTCAATAACGAGGGTGTCAATAGCTTTCAATATCTTGCGCTGATCGGGGCCGTGATTCAGATCGGATGTTCCAATCAACCCGATCGGCAACCGAAAGAGGGAGTGGATGGTCTGGCCGCCAACGTTCAGGGCGGCAACCCCGGTCGGGGCGCACACGGCAATCTGCTTGGCCGTGACCTGGCTGAGGTGGCTCAGCAGGGTGGACTTACCCGTGCCCGCTCGCCCGGTAATAAAAACGTGCTCCCGGGTGCTCTCCACAAGGTCGTACACCTCTTGCTGCTGAGCAGACAGAGCCACCGTGGTCACACGCACATCCTTACACGATCGAATCCCCCTAGTTTACTGGGAGAGTGCTTGTGGCACCGGGCCGACGCCCATCCGTCTTTGTAAGATGAGGACGTGATGCTCTCCCGAAAAGACACCCTCGTTCTTGGTGTTATTGGGGTTCTCCTTGTGGTTGCGGCCGCGTGTGCCATTGGTTCGCTGAACCGCGAGGTCTTCGGTGCAAAGGCTTTTGTGTCGTCGTACCTGCATTCTCTCGAGCGTCATGATGCGGCCTCGGCCTTGGCCATGCCGGGGGTCGTTCCGACTGCTGCCAACATTCCCGAAGATGTCAGTCTCGTTCTCCTGCGCAGCAGCGCCTTGGGCAGCATTTCCGACATTCGCATTCTGGATGAAGCGGGGCAACCCGACGGTAGCAATATCGTTACGGCGTCCTACGTTGTCAATAACCAGCCCGCCCAGGGAATGTTTCGCGTGAAACACGTCGACAACAGCTTTCTCGTCTTCGAGAATTGGGCTTTTGTTACCCCGCCGATGGGCACCATCACCGTCTCCGTTCTGCACGACACGGTCTTCGATGTCGGTACCAGCGGCCTCATCGACCTGCGCACCACCCACCCCAAAACGGTGGCCACGGTCTTTGGCGATACCGGTACCTTTCTTGCGTTCGCCCCGGGGGCGTACACCTTTGGGCATACCTCCAGCCTGATGACCGCCAAAGCCGTCACAGCCACGATTGCCAACCCGCGCGCTGCCGCGGAGGTCGTTGTCGATGTCGAAGCCAACGCAAAATTCACGGATGATGTGCAATCCGAAGTGAACGCATTTCTCGACACGTGCGTCACACAGGTCGTGCTTCAACCCACCGGATGCCCCTTCGGCTACCAAACGGGAAACCGCCTCGTGGGCGAGCCCGCCTGGTCGGTTCTCGACTACCCCGTCGTCTCGGTCGTTCCCGGCGAGACCGGCTGGGTCGTGCGCAACGCCGTCGCCAAGGTCGAGCTGAAAGGCGAGCTGCAATCGCTCTATGACGGAAGCGTCACGCCGCTCGACGAGATTGTCGATGCTCCGTTCAACTTGAACATCACGATTCAGCCGGACCGCAGCCTGCTCATCACGATCATCTAGGCCTTGGCGCGCGAGCGCCGACGGCGCAGGGCACTCAAAGCGACACCTGCTGCCAGCAGCAGCAGGGCCAGACTCGGCTCCGCGAAAGCGTTGGTGCCCGTGTTGGCCAGCATCACTGCGGCTGGTTGAGTCGTTTCGCCCGTGTCTGTGCCGGAATCTGTGCCGGGATCGGTCGGCTCGGTGGGGGATACGCTCACCAGCTGACCGCTGGCGTTGACGCTAAACCAGATGACAGATTCGACCGGAGAACCGTTTTCTTCATAGCCATTAAAGATCAATCGGTGCCAGCCAGATTCAAGGCCATCGGGGAGGGTTACAGTGCCCGAGACCACCCCGAGAATTCCAACCATTCCGGCATCGAGAATTTGAGGAGTCGAATGCACGCTCAGCGACCATTCGGAATCAACTTGGAGTCCATCGACACCAAACGTGACCGGAGCTCCGGCAGCGGCTTGGCCGGGGGAAAAGACCAGCCCGAGGGCGAACGTCGGGGTGGCGAAAGGAATCATCTCCGTGTCATAACCAGTCCACGTCGGAGACGTGAAACCCCCGGCGTACCCCGGAGAGAGAAACGCTTGTCGATAATGAACGGTCAACCCGACGGCCGATCCCAATGATGCCCCCTCGCCGGCTTCGGTCAGGATCGTGGGAGGCGCTCCTCGAAAAGTGACGTTCGTGAGCAAAGGGCACTCGCTGAAGGCGCTGCTCGCAATCGAGGTTATCGACGCCGGTAGAACGACAGAGGCCAACGTTGGGATGTTCTCGAAGGCACCGAAACCAACGGCGGTCACGGTGTATTCCACGTCATCGATTGTGACGGAGCCAGGAATCTCAAGAGCACTGGGTTCCACGAGCGTGTTTTCCACGGCGGCAACGGTGGACTCAGATGTAATTTCGTAGACGACATTATCGATGGTGGTGGGCGAGAGAGCCGCGTGGTATCCCTCCCACAACGGCGTCGTAAACCCGCCGACCAGACTGGGCGCCGCAAACTCGGAGCCGAAATACACCGCCACGTTTGCGGTGTTTCCAAAGGAGGGTGTTCCCGTCTCGGCACCCCAGAATCCGGGATATTGGAGATAGTCACCGAAGGCCAGCGGAGGAGCTCCCTGGAAGGTCACACTGGTGAGGTTGTCGTTGTCGCCATAGGCTCCCTGGCCAATGAACGTCACCGTCGCCGGGATGACCACATGACGCAAAGCTGTTGCCCCGTCGAAGGCCCAGTGGCCGATGGTCCTGACCGAAGGCCCGAAGTTCACCGTCGTCAGGGACGTGGCGTTTTGGAATGCTGCGTTGCTAACGACGGTGACCCCAGAACCGAGCGTCACAGAGTGAAGAGCCGCATCTTGGGCAAAGGCCCACTCCCCCAAGCTGGTCAGGGAGTCGGGGAGAACGACCTCCGTGAGGGCGGGATCGTCATAAAACGCCCCCTCTCCCATCGACGTGAGGCCCGCATTGAAGCTGACCGAAGCAAGATGGGGATTTTCAGAAAAGGCGTAATCTCCCAGGCTGGTGACAGAACCGCCGAGGGTGATTGTGGTGAGAGCCGAACTGTAAAAGGCGAAGCCCCCGATGCTCGTCACTCCCGCACCCATCGTTACAGACGTCAGCGCTGGAGTCGACTGAAAGGCTTGCTCCCCAATGCTGGCAACAGTATCCGGAATCACGACGCTTTTCAGGTTGGAGTTGCCGGTGAAAGCCGCGCCCGCAATGGCCGTCACATCGTAGGTGTCACCTTCGATTTGTACGCTCTCAGGAATCACGAGGTCGATGGGGGCCGTGATGGTGTTGCCCGTCACCGACACAGTGGTGGACGTGGCCGTCGTCTGCGTGTAGATGAGGCCGTTGATTGTCGCGGTGACAGGAAGCGGAATGAGTTTCCACACGGCGTACAACGTGAGGCTGCCGTCCGGGGCGTAAGAGCCGTCAATGACGCTGGCACCGACGCCATTCGCATCACCAGCGGATGTTGACCAACCCTCGAACGAGTAGCCAGCCTTCTCCATCGTGCCCACCGTCGCAAGAGTCAACGGGGAATCCCCGAAGTACTGCTGGGTATCTACCGACGGGGACCCGGTCCCTGTGTTCACCTGATAGGTAATCGTGTAAGGAATCGCTTGGCTGTCATAGCCGTGCCACGTGGGAATCGTAAAGCCCCCCGCGTATCCGGGAGAAAGAAATGATTGGCTGAAATGGACGGTCAATCCCGCCGCGGTGCCGAGAGATCCAAATTCACCAGGCGCCGTAATAATGGCCGGCGGCGCCCCCAGAAATGTGACACTCGTGAGGGCGCTCGTACCCGGCGCCGTGACGCTGAAGGCAAGGTCGCCGATTTTTGTCACGGACGCAGGTATCGTTATGGCCGTCAGGGACGGACAATTTGAAAATGCTGCGTTATTGATGGTGAGCAGTCCCGTGCCAAAACCAATTCGGGCGAGGGCCGTGGAACCATCAAAAGCGCCAATTCCAATCGACGTGAGGGAATCGGGAAAATCTAGGGCGGTGAGGGCCGGGTCGTTTGCGAACGCATTCATACCAATGGTCTTCAGTGTGTTTCCAAAGGAGATTGCCGTCAACGCGGTGGCGCCAGAGAAACTGTTGCTGTTGATGGCAGTAATTGTGTCTGGGAGGGAAACGGAAACGAGCGTCGATCGATTGAGAAAAGCGTTACTGGCAATGTTGGTGACGTTGCGCAGGCCTCCTGGGGAAAGGGTCACTTGGCTCGGGATCGTGAGCGTTGTCGGTATGGCACCCGTACTGAACCCCATCACGGAAACCTCCGTGCCCGACGTCGCCTTGTAAATAACGTTGTCAACTGTCGCTGTCGCTGTCGGAATGGCAACCGCCGGTCCAGCCACACCGAGACAGAGCCCCAGCCCCAGCCCCAATGAAATTGCCGTGACGGAAGCCACGAAGAGGCGCGCTGGAATTTCCTTGCGGGGGGAGGGACTCATGAGAACTGGCCTTGTCTTCGAAAGGTAATGAGTCTGCAGGTTCCTCTGGAGGCGCAGGATCTCGTCGGTCTACCGACATACACCATAAACTATAGTCAAAATTTGGTATGACAAAACGAACTTCAGTTCAACGGTCGTCGCGCTTTGCGGTGAGCGCCAGCATTTCGTTGTACGCCTTGAGTTCGGCGTCGCCCGTGCGATCCGCGTTGCGATCAACGCGCTTGGCAAGCTTCACGTCGTTGCGGTTCCACTGAATTGCGATGAAAATCGCCATGATGGCATTGGGAATCTCGCCCACGCTCCAGGCGATGCCGCCGCCGTTTTGCTGATCCTGTAACGGACTCACGCCCCACGTGCGGCCCATTGCGCCATACCAGTCGGCGAGGAGCAGAGCGTTACCGCTCATGATGGCGAGCCCAAAGAAGGCGTGCATCGTCATGGCAATCAGCAGTTGCAGCAGCCTAAACGGGTACGACAGCCGAACCGGTACCGGGTCGATGCCGATCAGGGACTGCACAAACAGGTACCCCGTGATCAAGAAGTGCACGATCATCCACTCGTGACCAATGTGGTCAATCGCCGACCACCTAAACAGGGGCGAGTAGTAGAACAGCCACAGCGAACCCACGAAGTTGATGGTTGCGAAGGCGGGGTGAGAAATGAATCCGGCATATTTGGAGTGAACGGCCTTGAGGATCCATTCGCGGCCACCGCGAGAGCCATCGGTACGTTTGAGCACGGCGCGCATCGCCAAGGTCACCGGGGCGCCGGGCACCAACAGAATCGGGATCATCATGCCGATGGTCATGTGCGCCGCCATATGCGCGCTGAACAGGTAGGCCTCGTAGGAGTTGATGCCGCCGTTCGTCACATAGAACAGCAGCAGCATGCCGCCGATCCAGGAGACCGTGCGCATGATGGGCCATTTGTCGCCGCGGCGGTTGAGACGATACACACCAAAAATGTAGAAGAAGATGGCGAAGGCGGTGATCAGCATCCAGATGAGGTCGAAATTCCACGCCGTGAAGTACTTCTCGAGGGTGAGCTCGGAGGGCAGAACGTCACCGGTCAGAATCTCTGCGGGGGTCGGCGACTGATTGAGACTCTGCACCACGGGCGTGGCCGTGCGGGAAAGTCCGGCCGCTACTCCGGAGGCAGCCCCCATGACAGTGAGTTCCAGGGTGGCGAAAATCCAGAAATAACGGGCTTTGGATGTCGCGACCAACCGGCCGATCAGAAAACCGCGTTGCCACAGCCCAAAGACTCCGAGAAGGACGAAGAGCGCCACCTTGACCAGAACGAGGAGTCCATAGGGTGTCGTGTACAGGGCCTCCCACGTGCCAAGGCGAACGACGGCGTTGGCCACGCCCGACACGACCACGACAATGAAGGACACCAGGGCGATGGTGGAATAGCGCGCGACGACGGTCGCGAGGCGGCCGGGCTCGATGGTGCGCTTGAGAAGGACCAAGACCAGCAGTCCCCCCAGCCAGACCGAGACGAAGACGATGTGCAGGCCGAGTGAGGTAATCGCCATGGCGTGACCGGAGATGCCCGCGGAATGCCCCTGCAGCGCCATGGGAACAAGCGTGCCGACCGCGGCAAGCCCCACAAAGAACAGGGCCGTCTGGTTTGTTACGGCGAAACAGAGCACGGCGACCAGTGCGGCCGTGAAAGTGGTGATGAGCCAGGCCTGGCCGAGGCTGATTTCGGTGAAGAAGAAACCGAGGGCCTTGCCGAAGGATTGGTCCGTAGAGAAGGGCGTCTGGCTCACGTTCAGAAACGTGAAAATTCCAGTGACCGCGGAGGCGACCGTGAGAACCATGGCCGAAGCGGCGGCCACATCGATGGCCTTGAAGTACGCGACCTCGGTGGCGGTGAAGGCCCAGAGCGCCAGCATGACGGCGCCGATGGTCGTCGCAGCCGAGAGGTACACGACGACGGTGACCATTGGGAGGCCAAAGCGCACGGTAGCGCCGGGGTCACCGATGCTCAGCGGCGCTGCGCCGCCGCCGGAGAAGAGCGCCGCGATGAGCGCGCCACACGCGACCGCCAAGACGAGGGCGGGGGTGCTCAGGCGAAGGATTCGTGACACAAGTTCAAGCCTAGGCAATATTGGGGGGCGTCACGACGAGCATCCGGTCATGAACCGTTATGAGGGCGCGCGTTAAACGAACAACGGGCACACACCCGAAGGCGTGCACCCGTTGAAACGTGTGAGCTAAAACTAGGCCTTGACTGCTGCCTTGAGCTTGCTACCAGCGGAGATCTTGACCGAGTGACCGGCGGCGATCTGGATGGTGGCACCAGTCTGGGGGTTACGACCCGTGCGTGCTGCACGTGAGGTGCGCTCTACGGAAAGGAAACCAGGAATGGTGACCTTGCCGCCCTGAGCGATCTCAGCGGAGATGGTTGCGAACAATGCGTCAAGAACGCCGTTCACAGCTGCCTGCGAAAGGTTGGTGTGAGCGGCTACTGCTGCGACAACCTCAGACTTGTTGAGAGCCATTTTTGTCCTCCTGGACGTAGTTGCTACCGGAGTAGCGTCGAATATACAAACGAAAACTTACCAGCTGGACTTGGTAATACCCGGCAATTCGCCTCGGTGCGCCATATCGCGAAAACGAACACGCGAAATGCCAAACTTCGTGAGAACTCCTCGGGGACGACCGTCGATGGCGTCGCGGCTGCGAACACGAATCGGCGATGCGTTGCGGGGAAGCTTCTGCAGGGCTACGCGGGCAGCCTCACGGGTCTCGTCGGTACCGTTGATGTCAACGAGTGCCTTCTTGATTTCAAGGCGCTTGGCGGCATAACGCTCGACAATTACCTTGCGCTGCTCGTTACGGGCAATCTTGCTCTTCTTAGCCATTAGCGCTCCTCGCGGAATTCCACGTGCTTGCGCACTACGGGATCGTACTTCTTCAGTACGAGACGGTCTGGGTTGTTACGACGGTTCTTGCGCGTCACGTAGGTGTATCCCGTGCCAGCGGTCGACTTCATCTTGATAATCGGGCGTACGTCTTGTGCTTTAGCCATTAGATTTTCTCCCCACGTGCAAGGAGATCCTTGACGACGGACTCAATGCCACGTACGTCGATAACCTTGATGCCCTTAGCTGACAATTGCAGCGTGACGTTGCGGCGAAGCGAAGGTACGTAGTACTTCTTCTTCTGGATGTTGGGGTCGAAACGACGCTTCGTGCGTCGGTGCGAGTGTGAAATGTTGTGACCGAAGCCAGGAATGGCTCCGGTAACTTGACAGGTCGCAGCCATGTCTATCCTCCTAATACCGTAAGGCGAATGCCTTACCCAAGATTTCTTGTCGACACGCAAAAAACCAGCAATCTTGCGACTGCGGCGTAAAGCGCGCTGCCGAACGAGGAATTCCGTCCAGCCAAGGATCAACTCTATGTCAGAGCAGCCATTTCCTGCAAACTCGTGTCGCTTTTAAGATGCCGGTGTGGCAGGTGTGGCCGGTGCGCTGCAGGGCAGCAGGGCAGCAGAGCAGCAGAGCAGCAGAGCAGCAGAGCAGCAGGGCAGCAGGGCAGCAGGACAGCAGAGCAGCAGAGCAGCAGGGTGTTTTGCGTCATATCGGCGTGATTCCCCTCCCGCCCATCGCCCCCTTCACCGGCTCCAATCGAGACGTCGCAATTTGTGGTCTCCGAAGCACCGACCCTCATCGACATGACGCATTTCGCGACCGACACGCCGACGGAGGTCGCGAAACGCGACCACTCGATGAGACCTTGGCTGATTCAGGCCGCGAAACGCGACCACTCGCTGCATCGTCAGGGGGTCCGCGGGTCAGGGGGTCCGCGGGTCAGGGGGTCCGCGGGTCAGGGGATCAGGGGTCGCAGGATCAGGAGTCGCAGGATCAGGAGTCGCAGGATCAGGAGTCGCGGGATCAGGAGTCGCGGGATCAGGGGTCGCAGGATTAGGGGTCGCGGGATTAGTGGGGAGAGGGCGTGGAGCAGGCGGCGCACAGGCCAAAGACGTCAACCACGTGCTGCGCGCGGGTGAAACCGTGTTCGGCGGCAACTTCTTGGGCCCAAGCTTCGACGGCGTGCGCCTCGATCTCGACGGTCAGCCCACACGAGCGGCAGATCAAGTGGTGGTGGTGGCCAGAGCTGGAGCAGGCGCGAAACAGGTTCTCGCCGTCGGGCGACTGCAAACTGTCGGCCTCGCCGGCAGTCGCAAGGTCGGCGAGCGCCCGATACACCGTGGCCAGCCCGATGGGCGACCCACCGTCACGCAGGACCGAGTGCAAGGCCTGCGCGCTCACAAAGCCGTCGTTGCGGCTGAGCGCGTCGCGCACGGCCTCGCGCTGCCACGTATTGCGCTTGGCGCCGGGTGTCATGACAGCGCCTTTCGGCCCCAGAGACCGTTCGGGCCAAGACCACGTTCCATCGAGAGAACGGTGAAGAGAATCTCGTTCATGCGCGTGCTCCCGACCGCACTCGGCTGATTCCGAGCGCAATAACGAAGATACCCGCTGCGACTAGTGCGACGCTTGCTCCGGCGCTCACCGCCCAGGTTCGCGAAATGAGGAGCCCAATGAGCCCGGCCGCAACACCGAGGGTCGGGGCGAGAAAGAGCATGGTCGTCGCCTTCGCGGTGAGCAGGCGCGCGGCGGCGGGCGGCGCTGCGATCAAGGAGATGGCCAAGATGGCGCCGACCGCGGGGAGCGCCGCAATGACCGTAAGGGTGGTGAGAAGGAGAAGGAGGGCGTCCATCGCTGTTTCATTGAAACCCGCTGCCCGATACCCGCGAGGGTCGAAGACCGCGAAGATGAGCTGCTTGCCGGCAAAGATCAGCACGAGAACGGTAACCACAAGAGCAGCACCGGCGAAGAGGGCGTCGGTCCACGAGGAGGCCAGAACCGAACCGAACAGGAAGCTATCCACGTGAATGGGAATGTTGGGGTTCAGGGCCTGCAATACGACTCCAAAGGCAAACCCTGCGGTCAACATGACCCCAGAAGCGGCTTGAGCACCCTGCCTCCGCATCTTGCCAATCAGCGCCAGGCCGCCCACCAAAATGAGGCTGGCCACGGCCGCCCCAATCTGCACGTTGACCCCCGCAACGGCCGCGAGAACGGCCCCCGGGAATGTGGCGTGGGTAAGAGCCTGAGCGAATAGCACGCGGCGACGCAGCACCACGAACGTTCCGACGAGGCCACTCAGGGCGCCCACCAACGTAATGACGATAAGGGCGCGATCGAAATAACTCATGCGGACTTCTCCGCCGGCTCGCGGGCGTCGCGTACGCGAAGCGAACCCGAACGAGAGGAGAACGCCCGCACAGCCCGCCAGCCGAGCATGACCACGTAGCCCAACACAAAGACGAGCACGACGGTAGCACCACCGGGAATGGCAACGTCGGCGCTGACCGACAAGCCAAAGGCAACGGCCAAGCCAATCCAGGATGCCAGCATCGCGAATCCTGCGGAGACGACGAACAGAAGAGAGAGCCGGCCGGTGGCGAGGCGGGCGACGGCACCCGGAACAATCAGTACCGCCAGCACGAGCAAGTTACCGACCGCGCTTGAAGCGGCCACCACCACGAGAGCAATGGCCACGTTAAGAGTCAGGTTGATCACGACGGGACGATACCCGGCAGCCCCCGCCGCCGACCGATCGAAGGCCAAAAACAGTTGACCGCGAAAGGTCACGATCATCAGAAGGAGCGCAATGACGGCAACGACCGAGGTAATGACGACCTCGGTGGGGGTCACCGTGAGCAGGTGCCCGAACAACAGCGACTCGAGTTGGCCGGAGAAGTCGCTGGAGCGCGACACAAAAATCACACCGAGGCTGAACATTGCCGTCAACACGATAGCAATGGTCGCGTCCGAGCTAACTTTTCGATTGGCGAGCAGCGTGAGCACGATTGCCGCCGCAATCGCCGCAATCAGTGCCCCGACATACAGGCCCTCGCGACCGCCCACGACGAATCCCGCCGCGATGCCAGGGAACACCGCATGAGTGAGGCCATCCGATAAGAATTCAAGTCCGCGCAGGTTAATGAAAACCCCAATGACCCCGGCGGCGACGCTCAAAACGAGCAACACCAGTAACGCCCGCCCCATAAAGGGCAAGGCGAAAGCCGTGGTCAGGGAGTCGAGGACGGTCATTCTTAGTGGCCGTCGTGACCGGGAAGAACCACGGTGTGCTCGTCGACCTCGACCTGAACACCGCTGAACGCAGCCTGCAGGTTTTCGAGGGTGAGCACATCCGCCAATGTTCCGAAGGCAATTTGTGTACCGTTGACCAACAAAACGGTGTCACAGACCTCGCGCGCCAACACCAGATCGTGGGTCGTAATCAACACGGCAACACCATTACTTTTCAATTCCCGGATGGTCTCCACCAGAGCATCACGGTTGGGTTGATCTAGTCCGTTAAAAGGTTCGTCGAGAAGCAACATGCGGGGGTTCGCGGCAAGCGCTCGCGCAAGAAGCCCGCGCTGTTGCTGGCCGCCCGAGAGCATGCCAAACCGTATCTTCGCCAAAGCAGTGAGCCCCGTTACGCGCAAGGCTTCCGCAACGGCGGCGCGATCGGCGCGAGCTGGCAAACGCCACCACCCCAGTCGGCGATAGCGCCCCATCATGACGACCTGTTCGAGCGAGACGGGAAACTCGTGGTCGACCTCGTCGCTTTGTGGCAGGTATCCCAGTGAGCGTGAGGTGTCGGCACTGCGATCGGCGCCAAAAATGTGCAGGGTTCCCGCCGCGAGCGGAAGCATGCCCAGCACGCCTTTCAAGAACGTTGACTTGCCGGATCCGTTGGGACCAATCAGTGCCAGCGCCTCACCCGCGTGCACAGTAAGGGTCACCCCATCGAGCGCCACGTCATGGCCGTAGGCGAAGGCTGCCCCCGACAATTCGAGAACCGCGGGAGCGGCAGAAAAGGTCATAGGGAAAGTGTGGCAGGTAGCGGCAGGACTGCGTAGCCCCACGAATCCATCAAGACCGTGACGTTATGGATGGTGGAGGAAAGGTATGTTTCCCCCGCCGAACCGGGTGCTCCCAGCGAGTCGGAATAGAGAGCATTTGCGCCAGAGAAAACCTTCACGCCAGCTTCCTCCGCGATGGTGGTAGCCAGTTTCGGCGACAGTGACGCTTCGGAGAAGACAGCCTTGGCACCGGTTGTTTTGATGGCCGCAATCAACGTGTCGAGTTCGGCGGCGCTGGGCTCGGCATTGTCATCGAGGCTTGGAATGATCGATCCCACAAACGTGATGTCGTAGGCGTCATAGAAGTAGGTGAACGCGTCATGGTTGGTCACCAGTAAGCGTTCGGCCACGGGAACCTGCTCGACGTTGTCGCTCACCCAGGTGTTCAGTGCTGTCAGCTGCGCCTCGTAGGTCGCGGCGTTGGTCGCGAAGGCATCCGCCTGTTCCGGCTCTGCGGCGGCGAATCCCGCAGCAATGTTTTGCACCATCATGACGGCGTTGGCGGGGTTGGTCCAGATGTGCGGGTCGTTGCCGATGAGGGTCACTCCCGTGGAGGCGTCGATGACGGTGCCATCGAATCCGGATGCGTCAATGGCGTCCTTGAGCCACGCCTCCAAGTCGACCCCGCTGGTGACGAGGACCTTGGCGGCACCGAGGTCGAGCAGATTCTTTGCCGACGGGTCAAACCCGTGCACGCTTTGGTTCGCCTGAACGAGGCCGGTGACGGTGGCCGCTGAGCCGGCAATCTGGCGCGAGAAGTCAGCGACCTGCGTGGTGGTGGCGACGACGGCAAGTTTGGTGGGCGCTGCGGGGGTGGGCGAGGCGCATCCGCTCAGGGCAAGCACGGTACCGACAACGGCAACGACGGCCGTCGTGATGCCGATGGCCTTCTTTCGTAAATTCATGGTTTAACCGTAGGCTTATTGATAATGATTGTCAATATGAGTAGTGAGCCTCAGGGTGCGGGCGTAAAATTGGCGCATGGCCGTTCCAAAGATCCTTCTCTACTACGCGTTCACGCCGTTGGCCGACCCCGAGGCCATTCGACTCTGGCAGCGCGACCTCTGTGAATCACTGAACCTGCGCGGGCGCATCCTGATTTCACGCCACGGTATTAACGGCACCGTGGGCGGCGACCTCCCCAACATGAAGAGGTACCTGCGCAAGACGCGCGAGTTCGCTGGCTTCAAAGAAATGGATGCCAAGTGGAGCGAGGGCACCTCCATTGACGCCGAGGGCTTCAGCGCCGACTTTCCACGCCTAAGCGTCAAGGTGCGCGACGAGATCGTGAGTTTCGGGGTTCCCGATGAGATCACGGTCGATAGCAACGGTGTCGTCGGCGGCGGAACCATGCTGAACGCCGACAGTCTCGATGCGCTGGTGGCCGAGCGCGGTGACGACGTCGTGTTCTTCGACGGGCGTAACGCCTTCGAGGCCGAGATTGGGCGCTTTCGTGGCGCTGTGATTCCGGATGTTCGCACGACCCACGACTTCATCGCCGAACTCGAGAGTGGCAAATACGACCACCTCAAAGACAAGCCCATCGTGACCTATTGCACCGGGGGCATTCGCTGCGAGGTTCTCACGCCCCTCATGACGGCGCGCGGTTTCTCGGAGGTCTACCAGCTCGATGGCGGCATCGTGCGGTACGGCGAGGCCCGCGGCAACGATGGTCTCTGGGATGGATCGCTGTATGTCTTCGATCAGCGGATGTCGATTGACTTCGCCCCCGGGGCTGCCGTTCTCGGGACCTGTGTCGCCTGCGGGGTATCAACCAAGCACATGATGAACTGCGTCGAGTCCGCGTGCCGCGAACAACTCGTGGTGTGCGAGAGCTGCTCGGGCACGCAGGTTACGTGCGTCGAGCACGCGGGGTTCGCCGCCATCACGTCTTAGCGTCTGGCGTCCTAGCGTCCTAGCGGCCTGGCGTTGCAAACCGCCGCGCCACCAGAACGTCAGAAAGGCCGCCGTGATCATCACGGCGGCCTTTCTGTTGCTGCGATCTACGAACTAATCGTTGTCGTTGCGCTTGGCTGCATTGCGACGACGAATGCCCAGAATGATGAGCGCTGCGGCACCGAGAACGATGACGATAACGCTCACAATCAGGAGCGTGTTGTTTTGCTCGCCGTTGACCCCCGCGTGAACAAGAGTCCCAGCTAATGCTGCATTTTGGCTCGAGAGGAGAGCCGCGAGTGCAAGGAAGGCTCCAAGGACGACGAAGCGGGTACGTTTTTTCACGAAGAACCTCCGGGGGCTAGCGTGTTTCTGCCAAGCGGGAGGCATCTCTGAAACAGTACTAGGCAGTCGGCCTGCCGCTCAAGTACTTCTTTGAGGCTGGCGTTGATGGCCAGGACGATGAGTCTAGGAAGACGTCGCCAACGCGTTCGCGACGAGGAGGCGAATCAGCGAATCCACGTCTTGTTCGGCAGCGATGGCATCCACTCGCAGGCCATAGGCGCGAGCATCTTTTGCGGTGCGGGGGCCAATCGCCGCGATCAATGTGTCCGCGGGGATATCCCCCATTTGCAGCGCAATCTGCTCGCCCGCGCTCCCCGAGGTCACCAGAACGGCGTTGAAACCACCCTCGCGAACCTCGCGAATGATCGCGTCATCAACAGGAATACCGACGGTGCGATACGCCACGACGGAGCGAACGTTGTGGCCGATGCGCTTCAAGCCCTCGGTCAGAACGGGAACGGCTATCTGTGACCGCAGAGTCAGGATGCGCAAGGGGACCACACCATCAGTGGCGTTAGACCACGTCTCGAGCATGCCGTGAGCGGTATTTTCTTCACTGGGAACGAGGTCTGCTCGGTACCCGGCGGCGCGCAGTGCCGATGCGGTGGTTTCTCCGACAGCGGCAACACGGGTGCTGGCCGGAATGACGGCGCCGTAGGCCGCCATCACATCAACAGTGGTCGCGCTGGTCATCGTGACCCAGTCAAACTTGCCGGCGGCGAGGTCGGCAAATGCCTCTTGGAGTGCCGCGACGTCATCCGTGGTTTCAAAGTTGACCATCGGGGCGATTATCGGGGTTGCGCCTTTAGACCGCAGCGCAGACGCAACGGAATCTCCCCAGGGGCCGCCCCGGGGTACGAGAACTTTGCGACCGTACAACGGGCGCGTCTCAATTGGTGAAGTTAAAGACATCTCTCCCATTGTGAGACGGTCTGGCTCAGCATCCAAATTGAGAACGCCCCGCTAGGTCACGAAACGGTGACAACTTTTGAGCAAAATATTGCTAGCGGCGGGTGAGGGAACGGTATCCCACGTAAAAAACGAGGGCACCAACGGCGACCACTCCCGCCGCAATGGCGGCCAAGGCAGCAGGATTCTCCTGCCGCATCACCCGCAATTTTGCCTTGGTGCGAGCCGCTGCCTTGTCGAGACGCTTGGGGATGTTGACCTTTTCTTCGACCGCATCCAGCGTGGCGGCAAGGTCATTTCGCGTTCGAGCGAGATGCGCCTTCAGCTCGTCGCGCGAAAGCGTGGAGACCGACGATGTCGACGAAACTGACGACACCGACGAACCTCGGGAAACGACGATGGGCTTAGCGCTTGTCATAGCGACCCTCCCCCTTCAGTGCATTGGCGTCGTCCACGATGCTGTCGAAGGTTTCGGTGGGCAGCGGAGGCGACCCCTTTTTGAAACGTGAAACCGCAAGGCCAAGGAGAACGATGATGAGAATGAGAATGATGCCGGCAACGGTGAGGGCCGCGGCCCACGTTGGCATGATTTCGGCGAAGCCGAAGACCGCCGCGGCAATCAGGGTGCCAAAGAAGAAGGTGGTCAGTGAGAGAGCGACGACGACAAGGGCGGCACCGACACCGATGTTCTTGAGCTTGCGAGCCATCTCGCGTTTGAACTGCTCGAACTCCACTCGAAGCAGCTCAAGGAGAAGCCCGGGAAGGTCGCGAAGAAGAGAAAAGAGTGAACGATCGTCGGGAGTCTTTGACTCCGTCTTGGTCTTGGCCTGTGGTGCGGTCGCCATCTAGGCCTCCGGTGTTGACTTTGCGACAGGCTTGCGAGCCGCGGGCTCCGCAGTGGGAGTGCGCGGTGCCTGGGTGGCGGGCTTCGCGGCAGGCTTGGCCGCCGTTTTTGCCGAGGCAGTGCGAGCGGTGCGCTTCGGCGCTGGCTTGTCTCCGGTGACCTGGTGAATCACGCGCTTGGCGGCGGTGAGCACGTCATCGGCAACGTCACCAACAGCTTCTTGCGCTTGGTGCACCGACCACTGAATGGGCTCGGACTCCCAGATGTTCTGCGCTGCAGCCTTAATTTGCTCGTATCGGCGGCGACCAGCACGGGTACCAAGAACGTACCCAAGGCCGAGACCGAGAAAGAACAGGAACTTGCCCCTCATCGTTACTCCGTTCTGTTTCTTAGCGAAACGGTTCATTCTCCAAAAGAATATGTCGCGAATCGCATATGCGACAGCTCTAGCCTATCCCTCGAGGCTGAGTGGTCCCAGGGGAAGTCGGTTGGGGTCACTCAGAAGGACACGACGAATGGCAACGGATGCTGCGCGTGACGCGGGAACAGCGGACTCGAGCCCGGGCTGTCGAGACGTTATGCCGACCTCCCCGATCCGTTCGTCAGCGGCATCCGCGACATGTGAAACATGTGAAACATCCGCGACATCTGCTGCATAAACGGGACGTGTCGAAACGTCGGGGTTCAAGAGCAGCGCCTGCGCGATAACAGCAATGGGCTCGGCATCCGCATCTGTCTCCGCATCCGCCCCTTTAGCCGCGCGCGCCCCTGCAGTCGCCACGAAGGTTGCATCGTCGCGGAGGGTGAGCTCAACCTGCGTCACATTAATGATGTCGGCCGCAAAGAACGCAAGCTTCTCGCGTACGAGAGCCTCGATACGATCGATGCCGCCCTCAACGTCCACCGTTTGCGCCGCACGAGGATCGGCCAGAATCAACTCGATGACCCCTGTCGTGAGGGAGCCAGCGCGGGTCATGGCCTGGCTGAGTCCGGGAACGATGGCGGCGACCCGAAGCTCGTCGGCGGTCCGGCCATACAGTTCAGCGAGCACGGGATTGACAAGAGCGTCGAGGGCACGAGCGCCCATCCGACGGCGAATCAACGTGCCCAGGTTGTCTTCGGTTCCAATGGTCAGCAGCGGGGTGACACGATCGACATACACCCGCCAGGCACCGCGCCAGCCCAGCGCCGCTCGTACGTCAGGGGCGAAGGGGTTCGCTGGAATGCCGACGATGCTCCCCTGTGCCGATGGCGACTCGCGAATCTGAAAGTCGATATCGAGCTCGGTGAGCAGGCTGGCCACAACCCCGTCACGGTGGCGAAAGAGGGTCGGGCGATGAGCGGATGCCGGAGTCGCCAACACGACAACTCGCAAACCGATGCGCGCGCAGTCCAGTGCCGCCATCAGCGACGCCACATCACCGCCCACAACGAGCACATCATAAGGTTTTGGCGCGCCAGGTTTGGCGGATGAGTGCTCGGAGGAGTCCGTCATGGTTGGTTTTTATGTGTGCGGAGCCGCTTGGACCGAACGCGGTTAGGCGCCCTTGAGCGCCAATGCGAGGAAGGCGTGCAGGTCGGAAATGGGAACGCGCTGCTGCAACATGGTGTCGCGATCGCGAACGGTGACGGCCTTATCTTCGAGGCTGTCAAAGTCAACCGTGACGCAGAAGGGCGTACCGATCTCGTCTTGGCGACGGTAACGACGGCCAATGGCTCCGGCATCGTCGAAGTCGATGTTCCACGATTCGCGAAGCTCGGCGGCAAGTTCGCGTGCCATGGGCGACAGCTGTTCATTGCGCGACAGCGGCAAAATCGCGGCCTTCACGGGTGCCAAACGAGGATCAAGCTTCAGCACCGTGCGCGTATCGGTGCCACCCTTAGCGTTGGGGATTTCTTCTTCGACGTAAGCATCCACCAGGAATGCCATCAACGAACGAGTGAGTCCGGCTGCGGGCTCAATGACGTACGGGAACCAGCGCTCGTTCTTCGTCTGGTCGAAGTACGAGAGATCCTTGCCGCTGGCCTCGGAGTGGGTCTTGAGGTCGTAGTCGGTGCGGTTTGCGATGCCCTCGAGCTCGCCGAATTCGCCACCGGTGAAACCGAAGCGGTACTCAATGTCGACGGTGCGCTTGGAGTAGTGCGAGAGCTTCTCGGCCGCGTGCTCAAACAGGCGCAGGTTGTCGGGGTTGATGCCGAGGCCCGTGTACCACGCCATGCGCTGGTCAATCCAGTACTGGTGCCAGTCCTCGTCGGTGCCTGGCTCGACGAAGAATTCCATCTCCATTTGCTCAAACTCGCGCGTGCGAAAGATGAAGTTTCCCGGCGTGATTTCATTGCGGAAACTCTTGCCGATCTGGCCGATGCCAAAGGGAGGCTTCATGCGCGACGCCTGCAAAACGTTCGCGAAGTTGACGAAGATGCCCTGAGCAGTTTCGGGGCGCAGGTAGTGCATGCCCGAATCGTCGTCGACGGGGCCGAGGTTGGTCTTCAGTAGACCGGAAAAAGCCTTGGGCTCGGTCCACGCGCCGCGCGTTCCACAGTTGGGGCAAGGGAGACCGGCCATGCCACCCTCCGGGGCGCGACCCTTGCGTTCTTCAAATTCTTCGAGCAAATGATCTTCGCGAAAACGTTTGTGGCAGCTGGTGCATTCGATCAGGGGATCGCTGAAAACCTCAACGTGACCGGATGCCTCCCACACCTTGCGGGGCAAGATAACAGAGGAGTCGAGACCGACGACATCGTCGCGGCGCTGAACCATGAAGTTCCACCACTGCTTCTTGATGTTCTCCTTGAGGGCAACGCCCAAGGGTCCATAGTCCCAGGCCGAACGCGATCCGCCATAGATTTCACCGGCTTGAAAGACGAAGCCGCGGTGTTGCGCGAGGGCAATAACAGAATCAAGACGCGAGGTCGGGGCCACAGGATGCTCCTTGTGTGTGGGGCAGAAAAAACGTACGGATGCGCAAAAACCGTGGTGATTGCGCCAAGTGTCAATCCTACCGGCGGGCCCCCGGGCGCCCACATTCCCACCCATAGGTTGCAGATAGCAAACACTCAGGAAACTCCCAAAATGGCCTGTTTCACTCAAGTGTTCTACGAGCGGCTTTTGCTGAGGTACGTAGCCGAAGATTCACTCATTCTGTAGGCCCTCGGAGGCTCCTCGTGCTCGACCTCAACATCGCTTTCGGCGCCTTTCCGGTTGCCATCTACACCGTGAGTCTCGCAATCATGGGACTCCTCCTGATGCACGCGATCATGCGCGGCCGCACCGACGTTGCGTGGCTGCTGGCGTCTGCTGTTGTCGGCCTTGGCGCCGCCTGGCTGACCATGTGGATTGTCGTTGACCTGCAGAACACGTTCGGCGGCCCCCTCGATCCCGGCTCGTACGGGTGGATCTATGCCGGATTCGCTGGCTTGGGTGTCAGCCTGCGGGCGCTTTTCACCTTCCGAGCCTGGAGCAAAATCGTTCCGGCCCTCGGTGCCATTCTCTTTCTCGTCTCGGCCACCCTCGGTGTCAACGCGGCGTACGGCCTCACCCCGACCCTCGCATCCTTTCTGCATATCTCCACGAGCAAAATCGTGGTGTTGCCGGCACTCAACGGCGCTGCGAATGCGACATCTGGCGCGACATCCAGCGCGTCATCCCCGCTATATGTCACGTGGAACCCGCCTGCCGACATGCCCGCCCACGGGGTCACCGGCGTCATTGCCGGCGGGATCCCCAACGAGGTGTCGCACTTCCCCGCTCGCCCCGCGGAGATCTATCTCCCGCCCGCCGCCTTGGTTGCGAACCCTCCCACGCTCCCCGTCGTGGTTCTCATGATGGGCGAACCGGGTGACCCGAACCCCACCATCATCGCTCAGACCCTCGAGGTTTTCGCTCAGAAGAATAAGGGCCTCGCGCCCATCGTTGTGGTGGTCGACCAACTGACGATGCCCACGTTTGACCCGCTGTGCCTCGACGGTCCTCGCGGGAACGCCGACACCTACGTGAGCAAAGACGTCGTGCCGTGGATTGCGGCCAACCTGAATGTGTCGAAGGATCGCCGAGACTGGACCTTCGCCGGATTTTCCAATGGGGGTGGCTGCGCCGCATACTTCGGGGCGAAATACCCCGAAACGTGGGGCAATATTCTGGATGTGTCTGGCATCGAATTCGCTGGCTTCACCGAACAGAAGGCCGTTTTGACAGAAGAGTTCGGCGGCGACCAGAGGGCGTTCGACGCAATCAAACCCATCAACATTATGGCGACCCAGACCTACCCCGACACTGTCGCCATCTTCACCACGGGTGAACTCGACTCGAAGTATGGGCCGGGACAAGAGGCGGTCTCGAAGGCCGCCGCCGCGGCCGGCATGAACGTCACCTTTAAGCGTCTGCCAGGCGTTGCGCACAACAACACGTCTCTTATGTTGGGGCTCCCCATCGGTTTTGACGTGCTCTTTCCCCGCATGGGGCTCTCCTCACCAACAGCAGCCCCGGTGACCAAATGAGGTTCGTGAGGCGTGCGTGGGGAGTTCTGCGGAGCTACCCGGTCACCGCATCCGTCACCGTCATGTTGGTGGTCATGGCCATCATCACTGGCAACCTCACGCAAGGAGCGGCGCACCTTTCCTCCGCTGATCTCGGTGCGGGAATCGTCACAACGCTGGAGGACCGTCGGTGGTGGACCATTCTCACAGACCTCTTCATTACCCGGGACCTAACCCAATTCATCCTTGATCTGCTGGCAGCCATTGTGTTGCTCGGCGTGGCCGAAAGACTTCTCAAGCCGCTGAAAACGGCGGTGGCTTTTATCGTTACCGGGCTTCTGGGCGTCGGTATTGGGATTGCGTTGCAGGTTGTGGGAACGGCGGCCGGAGAATGGTGGGCGACCGGAACCCGCTCCTCCGAAACCCTCGACCCTCTCACCCCCGTGGTCGGCGCGCTGATTACCGCGAGCGCCTTCATGTCGACGCTGTGGCGCCGGCGAGTGCGGGTCGTCACCTTGGCCGTCTTGCTCGTTTTCGTCTTGTACAGCGGCGCTCCCTCCGACATTTATCGCCTGATTGCCGCCGGCATTGGTATCCCTCTGGGGTGGCTGTTGGCACGCGGTAAGACCCGGCGCAGCGTAGAACACTCCCCGCGGCTGAAGCGTCGTCGCGTGTTGGCCATCATCACGGCTGTCACCGCTGTCGGCCCGGTTATCGCGCTCACACAACCCAGCGGCCTCGCTCCCTTCTCTTTGGTGTCGGGCATCATTTCGGGCAACGTCGTGAGCGCCTCCGCGGTTTTGGAACAATGTGGGCACCTGGTTCACTCGACGTGCACCAAGGGTCTCTTGCTCGCCAGTGGCCACGGCACCGGCGGCGTCGCCATGGCCTTCGTGCCCATCATGTTGCTGCTCGTTGCGGCCTGGGGCCTCAGCCGCGGGCGACGGTTCGGGCTGATTCTGGCCATGATCGTGAACCTCGCTTTGGCAGTGCTGTCCCTGATTGCCTTCAACGTTCTTTCGCTCTTCTCCGACCTCCCCGAACCCGGCTGGTCAACGCTCAGTTTGGTCGAACTCATTGGCAGCACCCTCGCTGCCGTGGCTCTCCCCCTTGCCGTCGCCGTCATGCTATTCGTGAATCGAAAGTATTTTCCGATACGCAGCTCCGGGCATCAAATTCGTCGCTTCGGCATCGTTATCGCGATCAGTTTTGCGGCACTCTTTCTCATCACACTCATCACCCTCGTGACCGGGGCGGCCGCTACCAACCATGGAGAATCGGCCTGGGTTCTCGCGTGGACCAGCCTGAAGCCCTTCGTTCCGCTGCACCTTTTTGGGTGGGTTCATGTCGCCCATGTTCCCGGATTTACGTTTGGCCTGCTCGTCTTTCACTGGGCTGGTCCGCTGTTCTGGATCATCTTTGTCTTGGGGTGCATCTACGTTCTGGCGAACGCGAAGTCGGAGACGCTCGTGCGCGACCAGCGACGAGTGCGAGAGCTTTTGCGTGAGGGTGGTGGTTCCCTCGGGTTTATGGTCACGTGGCCAGGCAATAACTACTGGTTTAGTCCGGATGGAAAAGCGGCCATCGCCTATCGCGTCATCAACGGTGTCGCGCTCACCGTCTCGGATCCCATTGGAGCCCCCGGCAACGACCTGCAACGCATCCAAGAATTTTCGTCATTTTGTGATCGCCGGCACTGGAGTCCCGTTTTCTACAGCGTGCACGAACACCTTCTTCCCACCTTTGAAACCCTTGGCTGGCAGAGTGTGGCCGTGGGCGAAGAGACCCTGATCGACCTCACAGAGCTCGATATGGCGAGCAAAGCATGGCAGAAGGTGCGTCACGCCCTGAACCGGGCGGCGCGCGAAAACGTGACGACGCTGTGGACCAGCTGGCCTGACCTTGCGCCCGAACAGGTGTCGCAGATTCGAAAGATTTCAGAAGGATGGGTGTCGGCCCGCGACATTCCCGAGATGGGCTTCACTCTCGGTACCGCTGCTGAACTTGAGGACCCAGATGTGCGCCTCATGCTGGCCATCGATGGGGACGGCCGCGTGCACGGCATCACCAGCTGGCTTCCCAACTATCGCGATGGTGAGGTCATCGGCTGGACCCTGGACTTCATGCGCCGGGGCGAGAACAGTGTGAACGGTGTGATGGAGTTCTTGATTGGCTCCGCCGCGCTACACATGAAGGAAGCCGGAAACTCGGTCATGAGCCTGTCGGGCGTGCCGTTGGCGCGCAAGCCGAAGGGTGCTGTTGCTGAAGGCGCCGCTCCAGAGGGTGACGGGGCTTCGGCACCGGGAGCTTCGGCGCCAACACCGGCCGCAACACCGGTCGCGATGCCCGAAGCAACACCGGCCGCAACACCGGCCGCAACACCGGCCGCAACACCAACCGCAACACCGGCCGCAACATCGGCGCTAAATCGTCTGCTTGACTTTCTCGCCAAACGGCTGGAGCCGGCCTACGGTTTCTCGTCGCTGATGTTCTTCAAGGCGAAGTTCAACCCGCGGTACGAGACGCTGTACATGGCCTACCCCGATCCCGTGGCACTGCCCGCGATTGCGGTTGCCGTGGGTCGCGCGTATCTGCCGGATGTTTCGGCACGCAAGGTGCTCTCGATGCTGCGCAACCTCGCCGGCTGACCTCGCGGGGAAGGTTCGCGTCGCCTCACGGGGGTACGCCTTCGTGCATCTGTCTTTCCGACGTCGAGGTACCGCCAAATCCGACCTGCACGAACTCTCCCGGCATCCAGACACCGCCAAATCCGACCCCGCGGCTCAGAAGGTCGGATTTCGGGGAGTCTCGACGGGAGTCAGGCGGAGAGACGTCGGATTTCATGGAGTCTCGACGGGAGTCAGGCGGAGAGAGGTCGGATTTCGGGGAGTCTCGGGAGTCTCGGCGGTCTCGGGGGTCTCGGGGAATCTGGATAGGACTTGAGAGAGTTACCGGATGGTGACGCGCTTGGCGGGCTCCAGCCAGGCGGATGACCTCTTCAAATCCGAACTGAACGCACGAATGCCCCGAACCGATCCCTAAGGCTCGGTTCGGGGCATTTGAGCCAGCGCTAGATCTCTCTGGCGGCCTCGAACTGCGAGAGCTGGGGCACGCCTTCGAGCAGTGACCCAAGGTCGGTCGCTCCCGCTCCGGCACGCCAGGCACGATAGGCCGCGTCGGCTTCTGCCGAGGCCCACCGCTCGAACAGAATCATGTGGGCGGGGTCTTTGCTGTCGATCAGAACGTCGACACCCAGGCACCCTTCGAACGCCCGGGTCTCGGTGAGAATCTCCCGCAGCATTGCGGGTGCCGCCTCGACGGCCTCGGCTTTTAGGCGAAGGTCAAAAAGAACGATGAGTGTCATTGGTGCTCCATTCGGGGATTTTCACCGGAATTCGATCGGTGAGAGGTCGGATTTCGGGGAGTCTCGGGGTCGCTATAGGGCTTGAGAGAGTTACCAGATGGTGACGCGCTCGGCGTGATCCAGCCAGGCGGCATCCTTCTCGGTGACATCGAACGCGGCGTAGAACGCGTCGATGTTGCGCACGATCTGGTTGCACCGAAACTCGTTGGGCGAGTGCGGGTCAATAGCCAGCAGGCGAATGACTTCTTCGTCGCGGCCCTTCTGCTGCCAGGACTGCGCCCAGCTGAGGAAGAAGCGCTGTGCGCCGGTGAGGCCGTCAATCACGGGAGGCTCGGCACCCTTCAGCGAGATAGCGTACGCCTTCCACGCGATGGCAAGGCCACCGAGATCACCAATGTTCTCGCCGATCGTGAGCTCACCATTGACGAAGTGGCCGGGAACCTGCTTGGGGGCGAGAGCGTTGAACTGCGAGATGAGCGAGGCAGTGCGTTGTTCGAACGCCTCGCGGTCTGCTTCGGTCCACCAGTCGGTGAGCTTGCCATCGCCGTCGAAACGTGAGCCCTGATCGTCGAAGCCGTGACCAATTTCGTGGCCGATAACCGCGCCGATGGAACCGTAGTTGGCGGCGTCATCCCACGCGGGGTCAAAGAACGGTGGCTGCAGGATGGCGGCCGGAAAGACGATCTCGTTGAAGCCCGGGTTGTAATAGGCGTTCACGGTCTGCGGGGTCATGAACCACTCGTCGCGGTCGATGGGCTTGCCGATCTTGCCAAACTCGCGAGCGGATTCGAACTCCGCGATGCGACGCACGTTACCCATCAGGTCGGTCGGGCTGATCACCAGTGCCGAGTAGTCACGCCACTTGACGGGGTAGCCCACCTTGGGAGTGAACTTGTCGAGCTTCTCGAGAGCTCGCCCGCGGGTTTCCGGGCTCATCCAATCCAGCGCCGTGATGGATTCGCGGTAGGCCTCAATGAGGTTGTCGACCAGAACGTCCATGTCGGCTTTGGCGGCCTCGGGAAAGTGGCGGCTGACATAAATCTTGCCCACGGACTCGCCCATGGCACCCTCGACGAGGGAGACGCCGCGCTTCCACCGGGCACGCTGCTCGGGGGTTCCGGTGAGGGTGCGACCGTAGAAGTCGAAGTTTTCGGTGACGAAGGCGGCGGGCAGGAAGGCGGCGGCCGAGTGGATGATGTTCCACGCCAACCAGTCCTTCCACGATTCGAGGTGGGCGGGGGTGAGCAGTTCGCCGAGGCCCGTGAGGAAGCTGGGCTCGCGAACAACGACGGTGTCGAGGGCGCCGGCCGGGGCATCCATGGCGGTGACCCAAATGTCGAGGTCGGCAAGGTGATCGCTGACGTTCAAACCTGCAGCCACGTCATCTTCGCGGGCGGCCTGCGCCCCCTCGGCTACGAGCTCGTGCACGGCGGCCCACTCCAGCGGGTTGTACGTGGCAACACTGTCTCGCGTGCGCACGTTATCCCAGTGGATCGCGGCGAGCGCCGTCTCCAACTCGAACACGCGACCGGCGCGAGCCGCGGCATCGTCCAGGCCCTCCGTGGTGGGCAGTTCGGCTTCGGTGAGTTCGAACATCCGTTGAATGTGATTGACGTAGGCCTCGCGTGCAGAGGCAAACTTCTCGTCGCGGTAGTAGCTCTCATCCGGCAGGCCCAGTCCGCCTTGCTCGGCGAACACGAGGTAGCGCTCGGGGTTACCGGGGTCGTTATCGACGAAGAGCCCGAGGAACCCGCCGACGCCGTGACGCTCGAGGCGCCCGACCGCATCTAAAAGAGAGGAGATGGTGGTGACGTTTCCGGCGAAGGCCAACTGGCTCTCGATGGGCGCAACACCGAGGGTGTCGATGAGGTCGGTGTCCATGAAGGAGGCGTAGAGGTCGCCGACGGTGCGCTGCTCGGAGCCGAGTTCGGCATCCTGACCCTCAATAATGATGTCGCGCACAGCCTCTTCGGCATGCTCGGCCAAAATGTGGAACGACCCGTACCGCGCCTTGTCGGAGGGAATCGGCGTGCGATTCTCCCACTTGCCATTCACATGACGGTACAAATCGTCTTGCGGGGGCACCGTGGCGTCCAGCTCGGTGACATCAATTCCGGATGCGGCGCTCATGGCGCCAGCTGCACTCTCGCTCATCCTCCCAGCCTAGAAGGTGTGCGCTGGGAGCGAGAACTTCTGAGCCCCGTGCCGCACTGGTTTAAGCTGAAGGCATGTCTTCCCCTCGCCTGTCGCAGCCGGATGCCGTCGCCATTCCTTCTCGCTTTGATCTGCGGGGCACAACGGCCCTCATCACCGGCGCGGGAAGTGCGACCGGTATTGGGTTCGCCAGCGCCGTCGCCCTGGGCGAGATGGGTGCCCGGGTCATTGTCACCGGAACGACCGCGCGCATTCACGATCGTGTCGCCGAACTCGAGGCTTCTGGCATCGACGCGACTGGGCTCGTCCTGCGGCTCGATACTGAAGCCGGCTCTGAGGCGCTTGCCCGGGGCTTAGAGAATCTCGCGGCTCAGCCCACCATCCTGGTCAACAACGCCGGCATGGTTACGGTCGACGACACCGAGATTGCGCAGGGTGGCATCGAGATGTCGACCACCGAATGGGACCGTGCGCTGGCCATCAACCTGACGACAGCTTTTCACGCGACGCGCGCCGTGATTCCTTTCATGCGCTCGGCCAGCTGGGGCCGCGTCATCAACATCACCAGTGTCACCGGGCCCGTCATGGGGGTGCGCGGCGACCTCGGGTATGCGGCGGCGAAAGCGGGGATGGCTGGGCTGACTCGAGCACTGGCCGTAGACGAAGCCGTATTGGGGATCACCGTCAACGCCGTAGCACCGGGCTGGATTGCCACCGGGTCACAACTGCCGTATGAAGCAGCCGAAGGTCACCTCGTGCCTGTTGGCCGCAGCGGGACCCCCTCCGAAATCGCCTCCACTGTCGCGTGGCTCGCCAGCCCCGGTGCCTCCTACATCACGGGACAGATCATCGTCGTCGACGGCGGTAACAGCGTCGGCGAAGAACGGATTACACGCTAATGGAACCCTGGACCCCCATCCTTTTTGACATGGATGGCACACTGGTCGACTCTGCTCCCGCCATTTCTGGCCGCCTGCGCGAGACACTCGAACACTTTGGGGTGACGCCGCCGGATGAGGCGGGCATCCGGCTGCTGATTGGCCCGCCCACCGGGTCATCGCTGCTGAAGTTCGTGGGCCCCGAGCGCGTCGACGAGGCGAATGCCTTCTACAAGGCGCTGTCCAAGCGCGACGGTTTGGCCCACCAGGAGCTCTTTCCCGAGGTAGATCGCCTCCTCGCCACCCTGGTGGAAGCCGGTATTCCGCTGGGGGTCTCCACGAGCAAACCACAGCGCGAGGCCGTGCACACCGCCGAACACTTTGGCATCGCGCAGTATTTCACCGCGCTTGTGGGCAGTAGCTCGGCTCGTCCCACCAAGTCCGCCGTCGTCGGGGAAACCCTGGCGCAGCTTCGGGCCATCGCCCACTCTCCCACGCCCATCATGGTGGGTGACCGCAGCTTCGACATCGAGGGTGCGGCCGAACACGATGTGCCCACGGTTCTCGTTCGCTGGGGCTATGCCGCGCCCGAAGAGGAGCTCGCTGCCCTCGCCGGCGTCGACACCATCGACGAGCTGCTCACGTTCTTGGTGGGCTAGACCCATGCGCCTGGTCATCGCCAAATGCTCCGTTGATTACGCGGGGCGCCTCAGCGCGCACCTTCCACTGGCGACGCGACTGCTCCTCCTGAAGCAAGACGGAAGTCTGCTGGTGCACTCCGACGGCGGATCTTACAAGCCGTTGAACTGGATGAGCCCGCCCTGCATCCTCACGGTGCATGAGCCCGAAGCCGAGCAAGCCGAATTCGGCGTGACCGAGGTCTGGCGTGTCACCCACTCGAAAACTGCCGACATTTTGGTGGTGAGCATCCATGAGGTATTCAGTGAGGTCGAACACGAGCTGGGCGAAGACCCCGGCCTGATCAAGAACGGTGTCGAGGCCGATTTGCAGAAGCTGCTGGCCGAACAAATCGAGTTGTTGGGCGAGGGCTTCACGCTCGTGCGCCGCGAGCACATGACGGCCATTGGGCCGGTCGATATCTTGGCGCGGGATGCCAACGGGGCCGCCGTCGCCATTGAAATCAAAAGGCGCGGTGACATCGACGGAGTCGAGCAGCTCACCCGTTATCTGACGCTCATGAATCGCGATCCGCACCTCGCTCCCGTGACGGGGGTCTTCGCTGCCCAAGAAATCAAGCCCCAGGCACGCACTCTGGCTGAGGACCGGGGCATCACCTGTCTGGTTCTGGACTATGAGGCGATGCGCGGTGTGGATGACGCTCACCTGAGATTGTTCTAGGCTTACGAGGTTATGAATACGACGCTCACACGCAATTGGACGAGCGTACTGTTTGATCTCGATGGCACCATTCTTGATTCTGCCCCCGGAATTATCCAGTCCCTCGTCGACACCTTCGCTCACCTCGGCTTGCCGGTTCCCCCTCAGGAGGAACTGATGCACTACGTGGGCCCGCCGCTGTTGGACTCGCTGCGCAACCGCGCGGGTCTCGATGAAGATGCGGCTCAGGCAGCACTCCAGATCTACCGCAAAGACTTTCGCAAGGATGGCGCGTTTGACTCCGCCGTCTTTCCCGGAATCATCGGCCTCTTGGAGTCGCTGACGGAGGCCGGTATCCCCCTCGCCGTTGCCACCAGCAAGCCCGAAGCTCAGGCCCACCGCATTCTTGAGCACTTCAACTTGAGCCGCTTCTTCGCCGTCGTTGCCGGTGCGACCGAGGATGAGACCCGGGCCACGAAGACCGACATCGTCGGTCACGCCCTCGCCGAACTGAAAGAAGCCGGGCACGACACCTCGTTGACCGTCATGGTCGGCGACCGCATCTACGACGTGGAAGGCGCCGCCGCGTTCGACGTTCCCTCCATCATCGTGGAGTGGGGCTATGGCTCCCCCGCCGAAGCCAAGGGTGCCATGGCCACCGTGTACTCCACGGATCGCCTGCGCGAACTGCTGCTCGGCGGCTAATTTACGGGCTTGAAAGCTGGTTCGTTCCCCCGCGGTGAAGGCGTGACGCGACATCCTGAGCTATCTGCTCAAGGTCGACGGCAGGAACGGAATCCTCACCGTAATATCTCGCTACGACAGCCACGGCATCCTGAGCGTGTGTGATGGCATTGGCCTTCAGCAACGCATCGATATCGCCGAGGTCTTTCGCCCGCCAGGCCGTGAGTTTCTGAGCGAGAAGAAGTTCGACCGATGCCACCCGCACCGTTAGTGGACCGAACTGCTGCTCCGGTGCCGTGACATCACTATCGGGGCTGGGGATAAAGCCCGTGCCGGATTCGCTGATCCAATGTTCGCCGAGACCGAAGTCAGCGGTCATCTGCTTGGCTATCTCCTTGACAGCAAGATTCCTCCGGAATGACACATCGATGTCTTCTGTGGCAAAGGTGCGCAAACCGTGAAGCAACATGGCCGCTCCCCCGAAGACGTAAATCGTTGCCGTGAGACCTTGAGCGCTCAGTCGGTTTCCGAGTTCTGTGAAAAGCTCGATGACGGCATCGCGGTCAAGGGCATTCATGCCGCGCCCACGTCTCGTGCCTCAAAATAGATGTTTGCGTCGAGAAACTGAGGCAGCGCCTTCTCGAGAATGACCGATCGCCCCGTGGGATTCCAGAACTCGGGCAGGTGGATCGGCCGATACCAAGCGGGAAGAGGAACGCCATGGGTAAACGCGACCCAGGCAATGCCGGCGTGAAGGAGTGCGTCGAGCGCGGCGTCCCCGGTGCCCGTAGGTCGGGTCATCAATGCCGGGAGTTGTTCTGACTCTTGTCCCGCCAACACAGCAAGGTGGTCAATGATGAGACGGAAGGCAAGGTCTCGATTATCGTCACGAATCGCAACGCGAGCGGCTGCCGCAGCGGATGAGGTCGTAGCGATGTCGGTCAGCGCAAGCGGACGCGGCTGTCGCCCACGGGGAAAGCGTGTCACTGCCCACGCCGCATACAAATCTCGAAGAACCTTTTGGGCCCGTTTTTGCGCCAGATAGGTGGGCGCCGAAAGCGCTTGAGTGGCAAGAGCAGAAAGCGCGAGGTCGCTGGAGTTCCGGAGTTGTTCGGCCAGCTCACTCTGCGTGAAACGGCTGAGCTCCTGACGAAGTCGCGCAAGGGTGCGGGGCGAAATTGCGGGATTCGGCTCGCCCAACAGTTCTCGCGCCAGTGCGTCGCGAGTTGTTATCTTTCGAGGACGGCCAGGAGCCTGGCGCGTCTGTTCGAACGCGTCAATAGATTCCGGGTCAAGAGCAATGGGAGGGCGGCTCGACGATGCGAGCGAGAGCCTCTTGTGTTCCACGAGTCTTCTCACGTAGCGCGCCGATGTTCCCAGCCGCGCGGCCGTCTCGTCTAGTGTGCTCACGGTGCCCTCCGTCCCAATTGAACAATTATGGCACGAAAGCCTTCTCGGCGGCTAGGTTTACCAACAGAAAAGGGACGCGCCTCGCATCCATTGGGATGCAGGGCACGACCCTTTCTTAGGCTGTGACGTGGCGACGCTCAGTTAGCGACGAGCTCCACGGCCACGGGGGTGGCGTTGGAGAACAGGTCGAGCACGGGGCAGTGCGCGTCAACGAAGGCGTGCAGTTCGTCATAACGTGCCTGCGTTTCGGGGCCGGTCACGTGAATAATGAGACGGATGGCAGAGAAGCCTGGGCGCACGGTCTCATCCATGCCGAACAGTCCCTGCACGTCGAGGTCGCCCTCGGCCTTGGCATCGATCGTGTCGATCGTGATGCCCAAGTTCTGGGCGAACAACCGGTAGACCACAATCTGGCAGGCGATGAGGGCGCCAAGAGCGATCTCAACGGGGCTGGCCGCGATGTCGTCACCGGCAAGACCGGCGGGCTCATCGATGTAGAACTCGTGCTTGCCGGCGGTGATGCGGCTGGCAACGGAGCCCTCACCGAATCCCTTGACCAAGTAGGTCAGCTTGGCGTTGTCAACATTCTTGGCGATGTGTCCGCCCCAGAAAGCCCCGGCTTCCGTGAGCCGTGTCGCGCGGTCCTCGTCGGTAATGGCGGGAACGATGGTGGTCTCGAGTGTGGCGCTCATGCTGACTCCTAGGAAGGTGATGGGCCGGCTCGATACTGATTCACGCGACCCGGTATCCCCACGTTAGGGAGCCCGCCAACTAAAAGCGAGATTGCTCGTCACACGGCGTCATAATGTCTCGGTTGTTGGCCCTGTCAGCCAGAAAGAACCCGGCGCCGGCCGGCTAGCGCTCGGGCTGAATGTCCAGATTCGAGTCGCGGGCTACGAGTAACAGCGTTGCGGCGATGTCAAGACCCGAACCGACTCCCGTATCGACGAGGCGCCGAAATTGCTTCTCGGTCTCGGCTACGGCTGGCATCACGGCTCCTGCTCCAACCGCAAGGGAATGAATAAGGTCAAGATCTTTGAGCTGGGCTTCCGTAGCGAAAGTTGGGCTGAAATCAAGATTAACCAACGCCGGCGTCTTGTAGGTACTAAAGGGTGAACCCACCGCACTGTCGTTGATGAACTCCATCAGGGCGCCGCGCTTCACCCCGGATTTTTCCCCCAGCACAGCAACCTCAGAAAGCGTTTGCATCACAACGGCGAGAAAGGCGTTCGTGCAGAGTTTCACGACGACAGCCTGCTGAGCATCTCCCACGACGTGATGACCGCGACCGATGGCGGCAAAGAACGGGCTGGCCTCATCGATTGCTTCGGCAGGACCCGACACGGCAAAAATGAGATTACCCGCGCGAACCACACCGGGATTCCCGCTCACGGGGGCGGAAATCATGGTCACTCCACGGTCGCGAGCAGCCTGTGCTGCCTCCGCCGCAGCCTCGGGGGAAACCGTCGAGCAGTCAATCCAGATGCGGGCATTTCCCTCGAGAACTCCATCCGCGGCCGACCAGAGGTCCTTCAGTGCCGTGTCGTCCAAGACCATGCTAAAAACAACACGTTCGGATGCCGCATCCGCGGGGCTTGCTGCGTGACGGGCACCCTTTTCTACGAGAGGGGCGCACTTAGCTGGCGTACGGTTCCAGACGGCGACGCCAATATCGGCTGCCAAGAGTCTTTCGACCATGGCCTCGCCCATGCGACCGACACCGATCCAGCCAACTGTTTCCGTCATGATGTGCTCCTAGAATGTGATTCGAAATTGCGCGGTGAGGGGAATGGTTTAGAGCAACAGCCCAATCGGGCTCTCAATGTGACGCACAAACGCGGCAAGCCAGGTTGCCGCAAGGGCCCCATCGACGGCACGGTGATCCGCAGAAAGCGTGACCTTCATGACCTGAGCAATCGCCAGGGCACCGTCATTAACGACGGGCTGAGCGGATGCCGCCCCCACCGCCAAGATTCCGGACTGTGGCGGGTTCAAGATGGCCGAGAATTCCTGCGTGCCAAACATGCCCAAGTTCGAGATGGCAAAGGAGCCACCTTCGAGCTCGTCCTGACGCAGTCGCTTCTCGCGTGCCTTGGCCACAAGTTCTTTAATCTCTGTGGTCACCTGGGTGATGCTGAGGTTGGCCACATCACGCAGAACGGGGGTCAGCAACCCACCATCTGTGGAGACAGCTACCGAAATATCGATGGAGGAGTGCTGAAGCATTCCAGCGTCGGTCCAGGTCACGTTTGCTTCGGGCACCTCGACAAACGCGCGGGCGATGGCCTTGACGACGAGGTCGTTGACCGAAACCCGGATGGGGGACGCGTCATTAATCTGCGAGCGCAGGGCCAGCAGGGCATCCACTTTGCAATCCGCGGTGAGATAGAAGTGCGGAACCGTCGACTTGCTCTCGGTCAGGCGGCGAGCGATTGCCTTGCGCATCCCCGTGTGAGGAATAAGCGTTGGAGCATCAGGAACACCGGCAGCTCGAGTTGCCGCGGGAACTGCGGTAGCGGCTGCGGCGACAGGCGCAACAGTAACCCCATCAAGGTCACGACGAACAATGCGTCCGCCAGGACCCGTTCCCTGAACGGCCGAGAGGTCGAGACCCTTGTCTTTGGCCAGCTTGCGCGCAAGAGGCGTCGCAAAACGGCGCTCACCGTTCGCCACAGCTGGAGCCGAAGCCGAAGTCGAAGCGACAGCAACAGCAACAGCAGCAGGGGCAGGAACAACAGGTACCGCAACGGGAGCCGCAGCAGGAGACGCGACAGGGGCGACGGCCGTCACTGGGGTCACGACCGGCACGGCAACCGGCACCACAGCAGGAGCTGCGGCGGGGGCAGTTTCAGCAACGGCAGCAACCGCAGCAGGTGCGGGACCGTCGTTGCCGAGGGCCGCATCCATCTCTGCGTCACCTTCGCCGGCCGCAATCACGACGGCGATGGGAGAACCGATTTCGCTGGAGTCACCTTCCTTGACGAGAATTCGGCCCAAAATTCCACTGACCTCGGCGCTGTACTCGACAATCGCCTTCTCGGTTTCGAGTTCGGCTAGAGGCTCGCCAATGACGACGGCGCTCCCAATCTCCACGAGCCACTTCGAAATTGCGGCCTCATCAGCACCGGCAAGGATGCTGGGCATGCGAACGACTACAGCCATCTCACTTACCCCCACCGAAGGCGGCGGCAACGCGCTGAAGTCCGAGAACGACTTCTTCGGTCTTCGCAATGGCAGCGCGCTCAAGAACTTTGGAAATGCTCGGTGCGGCTTCGCCACCGGTGACACGTTCAATGGGCTGATCGAGCCAGTCGAAGAAGCGGCGCTGAATCTCATCCGCAAGCCACGCACCGTAGGAGGTCCCGCGGGCACCTTGCTCAACAATCAAAACGGCATTTGTCTTCTTGATGCTGGCGCCGATGGTGTCCCAGTCGAGGCTGGCGCGGTCGAGCCAGCGAAGGTCGATGACCTCGGCGTCGAGGCCGGTTTGCGCGACGGCTTCCAGGCTGTGCTTGACCATCGAGAGGTAGGTGAGAACGGTGACGTCCTTGCCCTCTCGACGAATCGCGGCCTTGCCGAGTTCAATCTGGTAGTCCAAATCATCGGTAGGAATCTCGCCTGACTCACCGTAGAGGTCGATGTGCTCGATCACGATGACGGGGTCCTTCAGCTCGAGCGCTGCGTTCATCAGCCCGATGTAGTCGAAGGGGGTTGACGCGGCAACAATGCGCCATCCGGGGTTCGTGGCCATGATGCCGGCGGGGTCCATGAGGTGCTGCGATCCGTAACCGGATCCCATCGCGACCTTGGTGCGCAGAACGAGCGGAACGGCTCCCGTGCCACCGAACATATGGCGGGCCTTACCGATTTGGTTGAAGACCTGGTCGGCGGCTACCCACATGAAGTCCGGGTACATGAACTCAATAACGGGGCGGAATCGACCGTCGAGGGCCACTCCACAGCCGAGGCCCGCGAAGGCGTTTTCGCTGATGGGGGTTCCCAAAATTCGACCGGGGAACTTGTCACTGAGGCCCTTTGTGGCGCCGTTTGTTCCGCCCTTGAGGCGGTGAATGTCTTCGCCCATGACAATGATGTTGTCGGATTGCTCCATGCGACGTTCCATGACGGCAGCGACGGCATCAATAAATTTGACGGTCGTCTTCGCGCCGGTGAACGTAGCCTCTTCTGCCGTGTGAGCACCCGCCAGTTCGGAGGCGTCCCCGCGAATACCAACATCAACGAAGCTGGGGTCTGGCCACAGGGCGGGCTTGATGCGGCGAACGCCGGGCTTTCCATCGGGATCCTGCTCGACGAGCTCGGTCAGCGCTAACGTCATGGCAGCTTGGGCTTGGGCCCGAACGGAATCAATGCCGGCATCATCGATGAGGCCGAGTTTCTTCATTTCGGCGGCTACTCGCTTGAGCGGGTCGCGCGCCAGCCATGCTTTTTCTTCTTCTTTGGAGCGGTATCCGAACGCACTGCCGGGGTAGGGGCCGTTCTGGTGGAAGAAGCGATAGACCTCGGCTTCGATGAGGGCGGGGCCCTTGCCGGAGCGCATGTACTCGCTGGCCTGCTCCATGGCGAGGTGAACGGCGAGGGGGTCCATGCCGTCGACGCGCCACGAGGGGAAGTTGAAGCCGAGGGCGCGGGCTGAGAGACGGGCCTCCTTGGTTGCTTCGGAGACGTGGGTCGAGACGGCGTATAAGTTGTTTTCGATGAAGAAGCACAGCGGGAGATCCCAAGCGGCAGCGAGGTTCATTGTTTCGAGAACCGAGCCGATGTTGGTGGCGCCGTCTCCAAAGTAGGAGATCGAAAGGTCAGTGGTTCCCGCGTGCTTCTGAGCCCAGGCATTTCCGGCGGCCAGAGGCACGCCTCCGCCGACGATGGCGTTGGTGCCCAGGGCGCCCGCTTCGAGCCACTGAAGGTGCATGGATCCACCGCGGCCTTGGGAAAAGCCCTGGGACAAGCCGAGGATTTCAGCGAGAGTGCGCTGCAGGAGTGCCTGAACGGTGTCGTTGACGAGCGCTGCCGGGTCAAAGCCCTCGGGAGCGACGTGTGTCAGTGCCTTGGCAAGAAATTGGTGGTGGCCGCGGTGAGAACCGTTGACGCCATCTTCGGTGCGCAATCCGACGCAGGAACCAACAGCCCCGCCCTCTTGGCCGATGCTGGAGTGGGCTGGGCCGTGCACGAGGCCTTCGCCAGCGAGTTCCAGAACGGATTCCTCGAAGGCGCGAATGAGGTGGAGTTGCCCGAGCATCGTCTTGAGCAGAGCAGGATCGGCGCTCTTCCAGTCAGCAGGGGTCGTCGTGAGTTCAACCCAGGGGGATCCGGGTTCGAGCTGCTTCGTACGGGGCATAACCACTTGCTCCTTTGTAAGGGGTCGCGATCTTTCGCTCCTTGACTGTAACGTCAAATGTATCCATTTGCAAGGGAGAATTCGGGGTTTACCTTTCTTTCATGACCGATTCGCGGAATAATGGATACATGAATGATGAATCCGCACCCGCACCGGTGGGTATCCCCGGCCTTCGAGGCGCCGAACATATCGGCTTTACCGTTCCGTCGATTGAGCAGGCTCACGACTTTTTTGTGAACATCATCGGATGCGAGTTCGTCTACAAGCTCGGTCCGTGGGTTCGCGAGGATGACTGGTTCAGTGAACACCTCAACATTGACGCTCGAAGCGTCCTCAAAGAACTCCGGTTTTACCGCTGCCACTTTGGCCCCAACTTTGAGGTCTTTGAATTTGAGGCACCAGACCAAGACCGCGAGCAGCCGCGCAACAGCGACGTCGGTGGCCATCACATTGCGTTCTACGTCGATGACATAGATGCGGCCGTCGCGTACCTGCTCTCGAATGGCCTCACAGTTCTCGGTGAACCTACGGCAAGCGGCGCCGCCTCCGAAGGGCAACGATGGGTCTACTTCCTCAGTCCCTGGGGAATGCAGTTCGAACTCGTCAGCTATCCGAACGGCAAGGCGTACGAGGCGACTTCTCCCGTAAAGTTGTGGCATCCCGCTCATCCTGCTGAATGACATCACGTTCCGACGCATCCGCTACGACTGAAAATGACACCCGTGACAACCTCAACGGATACTCCCAACGCGGTACTGAGCATTCGCATTGCGGATGCTCTTCGGGTCGCCATCTTGTCTGGGGAATTGTCCCCCGGTGAGCGTATCCGCCAGGAAGAGATCGCCGAACAGTATGGCGCGAGTCGCATTCCGGTTCGTGAGGCTTTACGCATTTTGGTGACGGATGGCCTCGTCAACATGGTGTCAAACTCCGGTGCGTGGGTCTCCAGCTTGACCCAAGAGGAGTGCTCCGAGCACTACCAAATTCGTGAGCGTCTCGAACCGCTTCTGCTGCGCTACAGCCTTCCCCACCTGGCTCCGGCAAGCCGAGAACGGCTGAGGGCCCTGGCGGAGGAAATGAAAGCAACAAAGGACATTGAGGTCTTCATGCGCCTCGACCGCGAATTCCATTGGTTGTCCTACTCGGGCGCGTCAACAAATACCCTGTCCGACATCATCGAGCGCCTGTGGAACACGACTCAGCCCTATCGTCGCGTCTTCACGCGAATGGTCCGGGTGGGCGGAATTGATGCCACCCACCTCGAACACGAACTTCTTGTCGATGCCATTTCGCGGGGAGACAGTGAGGATGCCGAACGAATTCTCTTGGGGCACATCCGCCGCACCCGCATTGAGCTCGACCGTCACCCCGAGGTATTTACGCACGATTTCGACTAGACCGCGGTAGGCATTTCATGGTTCGCCTTATGCCGGCGCGGAATCGCCGCGATTCCTGCTGCCGCCAACGTCAGCACGGTCCCGACAATCGTCGCGACGCCGAGCTGGTGCTGTGAGGGGAAGGTAACGTCCAAGATGACGGCCATGACGAGCTGGCCGGCAACCGACCCCAGGCTCATCAGGAGCACCCCGATGCTGCGCACCACGATGGCGAAGATTGCAATGAAGATGACGCCCGAGGCTCCCCCGACGTAGAGCCACGGTTCCGACGGGAACGATGTCGGCAGAGCCGGGGATGGGCTGACCACAAAGGCACGAATGGCGACGGCCACGACGAGGACCCCGGTTCCGACCATGAAGTTCAAAAAAGTTGCGGTCCACGGAGTTTGCGCCACAACGGCAACGCGTCCATTGGCTGCTTGTTGCCACGCCACGAAGAGGCCGAGCCCGGCAGGAAGAACCAGGGGCAGGTAAGAAACGGTGGTCGTCGGCTGTCCGACGAGTGCGACACACCCGGCCACGAGGGCAAGAGCTGCTCCGCCCAATCGCGTGAGCGTGATGGGCCGTCGACCGGCTGGCCCAATTCCCCAGAGATCCAGCAGCAGTCCGCCAACCGCGAGACCAGAAATGAAGGCGATGGCAAAAAGTGCGACGCCCGTGATGCCGATAACCAAACCCTGAGACAGCACATAAGCGGCACCCACAGCCCCGGCAAGGGTGAAGGTCCACGGAAAGGCGCCGGTCTTGATGTGGTCGGTGAGCAAACGGAGTCCCGTGCGCGTGCGGCGTGATGCCAGCATGATGATGCACAGAATGAGGAGGCCGCTGCCGAAGGAAATCGTGGCGGCCACGTAACTGTTGTCGATCCGGATGGATAGTGCGCTGTTCACACGCCCCTGAACCGTCATCAACGCGCCAGCTAGGGCGGCCAGAATAAGGGCGAGCCAGGCGGGGGTGGGCGAAGTGTGGCGGTGAGGAGACATCCTTACAACACTAATGGCCGCACACCATGTGGAGTGCGGCCATGAGTACTGCCCGAAAAGAGGCGAAAAGCTAGTTGACGGTTACCGTGAAGTTGTAGACCTTGCCGGTGGCGGAGTCCGTCAGGGTTACCTTCGTCATTCCCGAGGCGACACCCGTGATGCCGGGGTTGAACGTTGCCGAACCGTTCTTGCCACCAGCCGTAAACGTGGCAACCTTGGCGTCGGCGATGGTGGCCGCAAACGAGGCTGGGTCGAGATCACCCGTGGTGATGTCAATCATCTGGCCGGCATTGACGGTGACGTCTGTTCCGTCGAGGGTGGCAACGTCAACGACGACGGGGCCGACAAGTTGCGTGGTGCTCGAGTTATCGACGTCAGAATCCTTGTTGGCGTCTGCGCCCGAAGAACAGGCGGCCAAGCCAAAGACTGCGGCGGCAGAAATAGCGGTGATGGCGGTGAGCTTGCTGAATGTGCTGTTCATGTATTACTCCTTGGTGACGGGCCTCAAAGACACTCTTGGCTTTAGAGGCGATCAAACACTAGAGAAGAATTCCCCCGCCACTGAAACTAGTACGCATTCGTTCGGCCACCTAGGCTTTTAGCTGGGTGTCTGCTGACGGTTTGCTGAACACTAGGAGGCGATGAGCCACAGCGCCAATGTCGCCAGAGGAACAGTGATTGCCACGACGAGGATTCCCGCGAGCGCAAACTTCACCCACGAAACCTGAACGCCTAGCGCCGAGACCTTCTGGTACCAAAGCAGCGTGGCCAAGGATGCCCACGGTGTTATGAGGGGCCCGAGGTTCACCCCAATCAGTAGTGCCGCCAAGCGAACGGATGACGTGCCAACGGGCTCCAAGACCAGATAGGCCGGCAGATTGTTGATGCCATTGGCCGCCACGGTTCCAAGCGTTGACAACTGCAACAGGCTCAAAAAGTCCTGGCCACTACCGGCGACTGCGCCAACAAGAGTGGCCAATCCATTGACCTGAGCGGAATCAACCAACACGAACAATCCGAACGCGATAGCCACGGGACGCCACGGGACGAGCCCCAGAATGGCCGCCCCCGCTAGTGATCGTGGTCGGCGCACCGCACACACCACCAGGAGAACGACGGCGGCGCCCGTCGCAGGAATCCAGACCGGCCATCCGCTCACCAACAGGGGAAGCAAGATCACGACCACGACGGCACTGATCACAAGGAGCGGGCGATCGGTCACGGGGGCGACCTTCGGAAGAACATACCTGCCGCGAAGCGAGCGCCGAAACATCAGGCTCAAGATGACAATTGGAACGAGGATGCCCACCAGAGCCGGGGCCCACAGGAGAGCCGCGAAGCCAGCGGGCCCATCCGTCGCCATCTTCGTTTCGGCCAGCAGGTTCGTGAGGTTGGATACTGGCAACAAGAGGGATGCCGTGTTCGCGAGCCAGATGGTGGCCAACGCAAAGGGCATCGGCGGCATGCCTACGTGCATGGCAAGCAACACCACGACGGGAGTAACGAGCACCGCGGTCGTGTCCAGCGATAAAAAGATGGTGCTGAGCGATGCCAAGGCGAGTACGAACAGCCACAGAATCCAGCGTTGGGCGAGACCCCACTGGGCCAAGCGCTGCACAAGAGCGGCAAAAACTCCTGCCGCCGCCGCAAGCTCGGTAACCACCGTGATCGCGATGACAAAACCGAGCACCGGAACAACACGGTCGGTCAGCTCGACGAACGCCGACCAGGGCAAGACACCGGTGGCTACGACGACCGCAGCCGCAGAAACTAACGCCGCCGCCGCAATCAATCCGCGGCGTGTGTTGGGGGGCATCGAGACAGTGGGGGCCATGTTAGCTATGGCCCGATTCTATGGCCGTTTGTGTGGCCTTGGGGGATGCCCGGCGCGCGAGTGAGACCGCCACCCCCAGGGGGAGGGAATGGCGGTCTCGCTCGCGCGTCGGGAGTTAGGAGACGGGACGGTTCCCGATGTTGTTGAACGTTGTCGTGTTCAGGTGCGACTGAGGGTCGCGAAGGGTCGGCAACTCGGCACCAACGGCAAAGTACCGCTGGCCTGCTACGAGGAGTTTTTCAGCCGGGAACTTGGTGATGACCTCGCACCCGGTGGCGGTCACGACGACCTCCTCCTCGATGCGCGCGGCGCCCCAGCCATCCTTCGATGGCCAGTAGGTTTCCAGCGCAAAGACCATTCCCTCTTCGAGAACTTCGGGGTGATCAAGTGAAATCATGCGGCTGAAGATGGGGCGCTCCCAAATGGAGAGACCGACGCCGTGGCCATACTGAAGGGCAAACGCTGCTTCTTCGTTTTCGAAACCGAACTCCTGGGCCTTGGGCCACACCTTGACAATGTCGGCCGTGGTGGCGCCGGGGCGAACCAGCGCAATTGCGCGGTCCATGTATTCACGGCAGATTCGGTAGGCCTCGTTCTGACCGGGCGAAGCACTTCCAATGGCAAAGGTGCGGTAGTAGCAGGTGCGGTAGCCCTGGTAGCTGTGCAGGATGTCGAAGAACGCGGGGTCGCCCGGGCGCAGCATGCGGTCGCTGAAAACGTGAGGGTGCGGCGAGCAGCGCTCGCCGGAGATGGCGTTAACGCCCTCCACGTGCTCGGAGCCGAGGTCGTAGAGCGTCTTGGCAACGAGTCCAACGGTTTCGTTCTCGCGAACTCCGGGGCGCAGAAACTCGTAGAGCCGGTCATACGCGGCATCCACCATCGAGGCAGCTGTGGTGAGGAGCGTGATTTCATCCACGGTCTTGATGCGGCGCGCTTCGAGGAAGACCTGCTGCCCGTCAACCACATTGAGGCCCTTGGCCTGAAGAGCGAAGAGCACGGGAGGTTCGATGATGTCCACACCGAGGGGCTCGTTCTCAAGGCCGTACTGCTTCAAGACATCGTAAATTTTGTCGGCAACAGCCTCAGCCTGACCCGCCTTCGGGCTGATGGCACCGCGCAGTGTTGAAATGCCGGCGCGGGCGCCAACACCAATTTTGTGGGCGCCGTGATGGGGCTCGTGACCGTTCAGTCCTGAGTCGACATGAGAGTGGGCTGCGTCGAGCCACGGGGTGTGCAGCTGGTGGTGTTTCGCTGCCGAGCCAAAGTCCCACAGCACAGGCTCGCCACCCTGGGGAAGAAGGGAGAAGCGAATCATCTTGTCCATGGCCCACGTGCCGATGTGGGTCGAGGTCATGTACCGGATGTTGTGAAAATCGAACGTCAACAAGGACCCGAGGTCAGACTTGACGAGCTCAGCCTTGAGCCGCCCGAGACGCTCTTCACGCAGTCGATTGTTGTCGAGTCGATTTTCCCAATCGACGTTGTTCAATCCAAAGGTAGGGATCACCATTGTTCGCTCCTAGAATCCGTAACAGTAAACACTCTGTTCGGTACTAGTTAACACCCTTGAGTGGGGCCTGTCAACATGCCCAGGGGCGGTGGAGGGGTCTATTTACGAGAGCAAACTCCGTGAACAAACCAGATTCCCGTGGAAACGACGTCCCCTCGATTCGCAAAGATGTGGGGAATAGACGAATCGAATCCGAGGGACTGCCCCGCTTGCAGACTGAACACCTCGCCACCGACGGTGACCTCGAGTTCTCCCTCCAGGACGTAACCGTACTCGTACCCCTCGTGCGTCAACATTTCACCGCTGGCTGTCGACGTGGATCCTGGGGCGTAGGAGATTTTCATGAAGTTAACGCCTGCTTCTGGCGTCGCCGCCAGACGTTGCCATTTGACGCCCTCGGCCATATCAAGGGCGGCACGATGGTCCGGATGAATCAGTGAAATTCGGTTTGTGTACTCGGACGTATTCCACACCTGTGAGGGATTAGTGAAGTCGCTTCGTTCCGTAATCTCATGAGCCTGAGCCCCGGTTTCGGGCACAATATCGTCGTCTTCTGAGGGTCCGAACAGATCATCGATTTGAACACCGAGCAACTTAGAAAAGGAATATAGAGTCGCTACCGAGGGCTGAGATTTGCCGTTCTCTATTTGGGAGAGGAACGAAGGCGAGACGCTCGCCATCCGGGCGAGCTCACGAAGAGACAGGCCTCGTTCGGTGCGTACTTCTTTGAGGCGGTGGCCGATGTTATTCATGCGTCATTTCCTAGACGTAAAAGCGAGTGTGTGCTCTCCCACGTCGAAGAGAACACCACTGTTCAGTTATATAGAACGTTATCGTATGCTGGATGGGACGGTCGAGAAAATTAGACCGCGACTCTCAACGAGGAGAAGAAGTGTCATACAAGGGTCTGCATCACACTGGGATTATCGTCAAGAATCTCGATAGATCTATCTATTTTTACCATGACGTCTTGGGCTTGAAGTTCTCAAATGAACCCAGCCCCTGGTTTGAAGGCGAAGGGTTAGCGAGCGCGGTTGGCGTTCCAGAGGCCCGCCTTCGTCAAGTCTGTCTGCTGGCGAGTGAGGATTCAATCCTTGAGCTCTTGGAATATTCGAACAGGCCTGCCGACAACGACACCGCGATTCAGCAAAACTACCTCGGAGCAATGCACGTTGCGCTGCAGGTGGATGACATTTATGCAAAGAAGGCCGAGCTCGAAGCCAAGGGCGTCGTGTTTCTTTCCGACGTGAATGTGGTCGACGAAGGAGTTCTCAACGGATGGCGCTGGGTGTACTTCAATGACCCCGACGGAATTCCCTTAGAACTCGTGCAAATCGCGCACTACCGTGAAGAGGAACGCCGGGCCAACATTGCCACGTACCTTGCGACGCGTCCGCCACTCGAAGACCTTCTCTAGCCTCGAGAACACGAAAAAGTAGCCGCAACCGCGACCCCCCTGGGCGCGGTTGCGGCTACTTTTTTTGTCAGTGCCGTTAGGAAACTTTCGCGAGAACCTTCATCTGGTTGCCGTTGGGGTCAATCAAGACATCGAATGCCTGAGTGACCACGTCTTCAAGTGACACAATCGAGCTCACAACCTTTTCGATCGGGTACTTGCCTGAAGCCACGAGACGGATGATGCGGGGCCAGTCAGTGATTTTGTAGCACCAGTTGCCCACAATGGACAGGTCCTTCTCCGAGAGCATCATGGCGTCAAACTCCGCAGGCTTGGTGTGCAGACCCGTCTGAGCGATACGACCACTGCGGCGCGTGTACTTAATACCCGCAGCGAGGCCCTGAGACGTTCCCGAGCACTCGACCGTGAGATCGAAACCTCGACCTCGGGTCAGCTCCATGATGACGTCGTCGAAGTTCTCATCGCGTGGGTTCACGACCGGGCCAATGCCCAGCTTGCGGGCAAACTCGGCACGTTCAGGGTTGGGCTCAGAGATGATGACCTGAGCTGCTCCGAGGGCGTTCGCATAGAGAGCCGAGAGGCCACCGATGGGGCCTGCGCCCGTGACAAGAACAAAGTCACCACCCGAGACACCGACCCGGTCGACACCGTACGCGGCAACGGCAGCGGGCTCAATGACAGCACCGGCAATATCCGACACCTCATCGGGCAGCACGGCGACTTGGTACTCCTTGAGAACGGCGAATTCACCGAGGCCACCCGTCTCCGCGCTCAAGCCCGTGCAGGCAAAGAGGCGACAGAGGTGACCGCGGCCGGTGCGACATTCATCACACCGACCACAGACTATGGCGGGCATAATCGATACCCGGTCGCCGACCTTGACGTCCTGAACAGCCTTGCCGATCTCGACGACGCGGGCCGAGAACTCGTGACCGAACGTCTGAGGAAGAGTGGCTCCCGTCAGTGGGTGTGGGTGGACGCACGTGACAATTGGGCCAACGGTGTACTCGTGGAGGTCGGTTCCACAGACTCCGCAATACATGACCTGAACGAGAACTTCGTCATCGAACCCAATCTGGGGAACAGCAATGTCCTCAACGCGGATATCTAGTTTTCCGTAATAGCGAGCAGCCCTCATGCGGACACAGCACCTTTCTTGCGCGTTCGTGCAACTGAATAGAGAATGGCGGCCACAAGAATGAGGAGGCCTTGGAATCCGTACTGCCAGACCTCATCGAGGCCGAGGAACACGATGGCGTTGAGAGCTTGAATCAACAGAACAGCACCAAGAAGCGTGCCGACAAAGTTTCCGCGGCCACCCAGAAGGCTCGTGCCACCAAGAACGACGGCCGTGATGCTCGTCAGCGTGTAACCCACTCCTTGAGCGGCGTCGCCAACCCCAAGCTGGGCGACCAGCATGATGGCACCGAGGAAGGCAAAGAACGACGTCGTCATGTAGGCCAACACAACTGTTCGGTTCACGTTGACACCGACGCGGCGGGCGGATTCTTCGTCGGAACCCGTTGCCCTCAGTTGCCATCCCCAACGCGTCTTGCGCAGAGCAAATTCCAGGCCTATTGCAAGTGCGGCGAGAACGATAAAGGCCACAGGAATAGGGCCGACCTTGGCCTTAAGCGCTCCCGTGATGACCGCGTTCATGTAGCCGCCGGGCTCCCCGCGCAAGAGAAAGCTGAACCCCTGCAAACCAATGTAGAGCGTTAGTGTTGCGGCGATAGCCGTGAACTTAGCAAAGCGAATCAATGATCCGTTGACGAGACCCACGACGACGCCCACGACGAGCATCAGAACAAACCCAATGAGAATCGTGAGACCGGAGCTGTCATCGTTGATAAAGAAGGAAGCGATGACGACCAGCAGCCCAGCGAGCGGACCAACGGAAAGGTCGATGCCGCCAATAAGGAGTGCCACTGTCTGACCGAGGGCAATGAAGCCCAGGGACGTTGCCAGCATCAGCATGGAGTTGATGTTGAAGTCCGCAAGATAGCGGCCATTTTGGCTCAAAATGAAAGCGCCGAGAAGGACAATGACACCGATGAGGAGCGAGGAAGGGGCGTAGTCACCTTGGAGGAATCGACCGAAACCCGTTTGGCGAGGTGCGCGAGTCCGCCCGACAACCTTCACTGATTCGGTGGTGGAACTCACGGCAGCCCGAATCATATTTGTTTCGGTGAGGTTTGCGTCTTGCAGAACCTCAACGACGTGTCCACGTGACATCACGATGACGCGATCGCAGAGTCCCTCAAGTTCCATAGCGTCGGAAGAGTTGACGACGACAGGGATCCCCGATGCGGAGACCTCGCGCAAGATCCTATAAATCTCCGCTCGAGCACCAACGTCAACACCCTGCGTGGGTTCATCCGCAATCAGGATGCGGGGCTCAGAAAGCAGCGCTCGGGCCATCACCACTTTCTGCTGGTTTCCACCGGAGAGTGAGGACACAAGGCTCTCAGGGGAAGCCGTTTTGACATCGAGTTCGGCGAGGGAGTGAGCCACGGCGTCGCGTTCGCGCTTGTCGCTGACGAAGAACAATCGCTTAAACTTCGTGAGGGCTGAGACGGCCGCATTTTCGCGAACGCTGAGGGTCATCATGAGGCCGTCGTGGTGACGATCGGCGGGCAGGTACCCCGAGTCCTTCAACAGGTCCTTGGGCGTCATCGTCTTCCCGCCGATGTCGACCGTTCCAGTGAAGGATTCGAGACCAGCGAGAGCCTTCATGAATTCGGACTGGCCGTTACCGGCGACGCCGGCGACACCAAGAATTTCGCCACGCTTGACGGTGACGGTGATGTCCTTAAAGCCCGGTCCGGTGAAGTTTGTCAGCGAGAGGTTCACTTCTCCGGTGGTGGCCGCTGTCGCCTTGGGCGGGAAGGTGGACTCGAGCTTGCGGCCGATGATGAGCGCCAGGAGGTCCTCATCCGTCACCTTATCGACATCGAGAACGCCACGTAGTTTTCCATCGCGAAGAACCGTGACTCGATCCGCGAGTTCGCGCACTTCGGCGAGGCGATGGGTGATGTACACCACCGAGGTTCCCTGGGCGACGGCGTCACGCACGCGGGAGAAGAGAAGGTCCACAGACTCGCGACCGAGGGGTGCCGTCGGTTCGTCGAGAATGAGAAGTTTGGGGTTGAGAGCAAAAGCCTTCGCAATTTCGAGAAGGTGCTTCTCGGACATCGTGAGGTCTTCGACGCGATCGGCAAGCGACACCGTCAGGCCAACGCCATCGAGCAGTCGAGTGGCAATCTTCTTGGCGTCGGCACGAGGCATAAAGATGGATGCGGGCAGGGCCACGCGAAGGTTTTCTTCGACCGTCAGGTCGGGAAGGACTGCGGGGTGCTGGTAGACGATGGCGATACCGAGACGAGTCGCGATGGCGGGCGTCAAGACGGGAATTGATTCACCGGCAAAGACGATAGTGCCGCCATCGGGCTGAACTGTGCCTGAGGCCACGTTCATCAACGTTGATTTTCCGGCCCCGTTCTCTCCAAGCAGGGCATGGATCTCCCCGGGAAGCACGGTCAAGTCCACGTTAGAGAGCGCAGGAACGCTGGCATACAGCTTTGAAATGTTTTCGAGGCTGAGGGTGGGGGTTCCCTGCTGGGTATCGGTCTGGCTCATGGTCGCGTTGTACTCCGCACTTCGTCTAAAGACAGTGTCTGAAAAGAGAACGCCGGGTTGGACCGTTTAGTGAGTCCAGCCCGGCGTTCTGCATTGTGTTAGGTGTTACTTCTTGAGCAGTGCTGCCTGGTCAGCAGCAGGCATCTGTGCTGACAGGTAGATGTCGCCAGGAAGGCTCTTCTCGCACTGAACATCGTTGGGCTGCTGCGTACGCGAGTTCTCGAATACAGGAGCCTTGAAGATGCTTTCGGTAGGAATCGTTCCGCCCGAAGCCTTGGCAATTGCGTACTGAACGGCGAGACGAACGTTGTCGTTACCCGTTGCTACCGTGAAGAGGTTCATGGCAGGGTTAGCTGCCTTGTTGTCCTTGTAGAAGCAACCGAGGACGTTTCCGTCGGAGGTGACGAGCGAAGGAATCTGACGGCCAGCCTTGGTGAACTCAGGAAGCGCACCAACGAGCGAGGGCCCAAAGTCAGAAACGATGACGTCGATCTTGGGGTACTTTGCGATGTCGGCGGTCAGAACCTGCTGGGTCTTTGCAGGGTCCCAGTTGGTTACTTCGTAGGGCTGTTCGCCGATGAAGTTGTACTTTGCGTCGGTGAGGACCTTCTTCATGGCCGTTCCCTCGTCGTTGCCCTGGCTGTTTCCAGCAGGACCCGAAAGGAAGAGGATGTTGCCGCCATCAGGGAACTGTGCCTTGATCTCGTTGGCCCAGTTGGTTCCGTCAGTGGTGAAGTCGGCGCCAATGAAAGCGTCGTAGTCGGTGCCAGGAGTTCCACCTGGGTTTACACGGTAAGGAACCGTGACAACGCCAGCAGTGTGAGCGCTCTGCAGTGCGGGAAGGATTGCCTTGCCAGCGTCTGCGAAGACGATGAGAGCGTTAACACCCTTGGCAACCATGCCGTTGATGTCAGAGATTGCCTTCTGCGTGTCGCCCTGGCCGTCTGCGTACAGGTAGCTCGTAACGTTTGCGCACTTCTTGACTTCGTCAGCACCGGCAGCGGTGGTGACCAAGCGCCAGCTGTTTCCGCCGTAGCCGTCAACGAGGCCAACGGTGACCTTGTTGGGACCACACCAGGCAGGAGCGCCTGCGACGGCTGCGCCTGTGGATGTGCTTGTCGATGCTGTAGTTGCACAGCCGGTCAACGCCAGGGCGCTGGCCGCTACGGCAACCGCGAGCATCATGCTCTTCTTTGCGATTTTCATGCGATTTTCCTCTCGGGTAAGTGTGACTACTTCGTCACACAGTTCTCTGTCCAAGGACAGAAGTTTTTTGGGGGGCTAGCTCTGCACCGCCGCAGACGCGGCGTCTGTTCGAGCGGCGAAACGTGCCCGGACTTTCGCCCAGTTCACGGTGTAGATGGCGACGCCAATGGCGAGGGCGGCAGCTTGCACAAGAGTTCTGACGGCGAAAGGGACACCCAGAGCCAGAACGAACTGATCGAGTTGGCCAAGAAAGATTGCGGCGACAACGGTGGCTACGGGGAATCCGCGACCGCCAAGTAGGGAGGTCCCACCAAGCACAACGACAGCGACAGACGGCAGCAAGTAGGCATTACCCATGTAAGCCGTGGGTTGTGCGGTGATTCCGGCAAGGGTGATTCCAGCCGTGCAATAGAGCAGTTGAGCCCAGACGTAGGCCAATCCCTGGTGGGTGCGAACCCGCAATCCCATTGCTTTGCCGGCAAAACTGTTGGCTCCCACAACCTCAAAGCGTCGACCTGCGACAGTTCTCTTGGTGATCAGTGACACCAGAATAAGAGCGGCGATGGCGAAGTACAGGGAGTTGGGCAAACCAAAGGTCGCCCCTCCACCAATACCGCGGAGCAGGTCAACAGTGGTTCTGGGGGTTCCCCCAGAAATACCGAGGACGGCACCAAACAGCAACGCATTCATTCCGAGGGTGGCGATAATGGGGTTCAAGCCCAGCCGGCCCACCATCAGGCCATTGAGGATTCCGGCGCCCAGTGCATAGGCAAACGCCAGGAGGACAGCGGCAAAGAGCTTGTTATTGTCGCCGTCTGGTTCATGGCTGACAATGACGATGGCCAGCGACACGGCACCCGGAATCGAGAGGTCGACACCACCCTGCTGCACGACCAACATCTGACCAAGACCGACTATTGCCAGCACGGCACCGAACTGAAGCATTCCAGAGACGGCACCGCCGGAAACGCTCGAAGGAGCCAAGGCCCAAGAGAAGGCCAGGAGAATCACCAGCGAAATCGCCATGGTGATGAGGCCCTTGGACGTACGCCGGGTGAGCTTCTTGGCAGATTGCCGCTCTACCACCATTGATTTCTCCATGCCATCTCCGTTGAAGGTCTAACTTTTCGGTGCTGTTCACTTCATTAACCTGAAGTGTTGAGTATTACTCTACAAAATCTCATCCGTGTTCACAACTGGCGAAGATAACGTTTTAGTACTTTTTACGAGGGACCTCGCCAGCCCTGAGACGACAACATTAGGCGCGGCGAGGATCCACCAGAATTTTGCCCGTGGCTTGGCCCGTTGCGAGTCGTTCCAATCCGCCCTCCACGACGTCATCTAGGGAAACAACGCGATCGAGGAGGATGTCGGCCAGGGGATGCTTCGTCAGAAGTTCGAGGGCTTCCGGAAGGTCAGTGGCGCACACGTGAGCCACCGTGGTGATCGTGTTTATTTCGCGCAGGACAACACCTGCAAGAACCAAGGACTGAGGGTTCTTGTTGAGGCCAACCAGAACAACAGTGCCGCCGAGTGCGGTCAGGGCATAGGCCCGTTCCGCGCCGCCATCAACACCCGACGTTTCGAAGACGACATCGAATCCGTCAGAAAATTTCTCGGTCAAGGTCGCTGATGTGTCACTGCGACTCAAGAGATGCGTGTTCTGAGCTCCCAACCGCGTCGCGACGTCGAGACGTGATTCATCGATATCCATGGCCGTCACAACGGCCCCGCGCCCAATCAGGGAGGCACAAATGAAGGAGCCGATGGCCCCCATCCCCAGGAGCGCGACTCGTTGGCCCGGCTGAACATTTGCACGGCGAACGCTGTGAATGCCCACGGCCAAAGGCTGTGCCAACGCGGCGTTCTCATCGGAACACTCGGCCGGAATCTCAACGCAGATCGCCGCGGGGGCGGCAACGTACTCCGCTAGACCGCCATGAATGCTGAGGCCCAGTGTGTAATAGCGCTCACAGAGGTTCGTGCGACCCTGACGGCAGCGAGGGCAGGTGCCGCAGGAGACTCCCGCGCCGCAGGCAAGCCTCTTGCCCATCATGGCCTGCGCATTAACGCCGGCCTCAACAACCTCGCCAATGAATTCATGGCCCAGTGTCGTCGGGCCGACGTGGCCGCTTCCGGGGTGGGCAACATTCAAGGGAACCATCATTGGCCCCTTGGTGTACTCCGTGGAGTCAGTGCCGCACAGGCCGTTGAATCTGACCCGAATGAGAACATCATCCGGCCCGACCGTCGGAATGGAAACCTCCTCGACCCTGAGATCGTGCGGCTGATGCAAGACTCCCGCGCGCATGAGACCTTCCACGGCTATCGAGCCTCGGAGGTGACGTGAACCTTGATTTGAGACTTGTCGTTCATGACGGCGTCGAACGCATCCGCTGCCTGAGAGATATCAAAGGTGGATGTCACCAGTGGCGTCAGGTCTAGACCGGTGCGGGAGAGGAAACGAATCGTTTCGGGCCACACTCCGGGGGAGCCGATGATGCCCCGAATCTGTAGTTCCTTGGATTGGATCAGCCCCAGTCGTGCCGACGCAGACTTTCCCACATCAATTCCGATGTTGACCAGCCGGGCCTGGAATCCGGCAACCTCAAGGGTCATGGCCATGGCTTCGGGGCGACCACTCGCCTCGAACACCACAGTGGCGCCAGCACCCCCGGTCGCGGCCATCACCTGATCGACAAAGTCGGGAGCCGTCGGATCAAGGATCAGGTCGGCACCAAGGCTCAGGGCAATGTCGCCACGCGCCGCCGAGGGTTCCGCCACAATCACGCGAACGCCTTTGGCAGATGCGGCGGCAATAACACCCAGGCCGATCGGGCCGGCTCCAAACACGACGGCGGTGTCGGAGGCGTCGAGGTTGTCGGCGCGAACAGTGGCGTAGTAGCCGCAGCTAAAGGGCTCGACGAGAGCGCCCTGCGTCCACGACACATTTTCGGGAAGGTGATGAAGCCAAGAGTCCTTCGCGACAAAAAATTCGGCCATTGCTCCACTGATGCTGAAGCCGAAATGCTCCTGGCCAATGACGCATTCGCCCACAACGCGGTCACCCTTGCGGAACTTTGTGACCCGTGAGCCAACGTCGATCACTTCGGCTGACCACTCGTGGCCCGGGATGACGGGGTACTCAAAGGGAATGATGTAGCGGCCGGCGAGCAAATCGATATCCGAGTGACAGATCCCCACGGAGCGTGCCGCCAGGAGGACTTCATCTTCACCAATGGTGGGAGCGTCGATGTCGTTCAACCGCATGACGTTCGGTGACATGAACTGTAGGGCTTTCATTGTGGATTCCTTAGCGTGGTGAGGGGGACGAACAGAAAAAGGTTTTAGACAAGCACCTTGCCGCCATCAATCATGATGGTTTGGCCGGTCATGTAGTCGGAGTCGTGGGAGGCCAAAAAGATGGCCGTACCCACAAGATCTTTGGGCTCGGCGGGCCGGCCCATGAGGATGTCAGCCGAGAAATTTTCGATGGCTTCATCCGGCTTCGAGGATGACCCCATGGCGAGCAGATCTCGATCCAACGTGTCCCACAGGGGTGTTGCCACCACGCCGGGAGAAAACGAGTTGCACGTTATCCCGTGTTCGGCCATTGCCCGAGCCGTCGCTTGTGTGAGGGCATTGACCGCGAACTTGCTGGCGGAATAGGGGGTGAAATCCGGGTAGCCCTGGCGCCCCGCAACGGAGGAAGTGTTGATGATTTTGCCGGATCTCTGACGAATCATGAACTTTGCAGCCTCCTGGGTGCAGATGAGAACACCGAGCGCATTGACATTCATGATGGCGTGCCAGTTGTCTTCCGTGATCTCCATGAACGGCATCGGCTTGTTGAACCCAGCGTTATTGAAAATGACATTCAGGCTGCCGGCCCAGGAGACAAATTCCGTCAGTGCCGCAGTGACATCTGCCCGCTGAGAAACATCAGCCTGCACGGCGAGAGCCTCGCCGCCAGCAGCATGAACTTCGGCGGTTACTTTTTGCGCCGCACCGATATCACGATCGAGGACACCGACGCGCGCGCCTTCGGTCGCGAAGGCGAGAGCAAATGCTCGACCGATTCCGCTACCGGCCCCCGTCACAACGATGGACGATCCCACAAGTCGATCCATAACGCCTGCACCTTTGCATTTGCACGTGAATTGTCAAAAAGTCTTTACCGGCGTCCACGATAGAAGAATCTGTGAACGCCTGTCAAGTAAGAGCAAACACAAGGCTTCCCCCTTAGGAGTTTACCACTAGGCCGTTTATTTACAGAGAATACTTTTTGCCGACAAACGACTCGGACTACCGCCCTGCTGAGGAAGCGTGTAAAGTCACACCGAACACTTTGACGCTGTCAGCAGCGAGAATTTTTGTCACCCACCGTCCCGAAGGAGAATCACTATGACACGGCACGCCCTGATCATTGGTGTCACTGGCATCACCGGCAACAACATCGCAAACCAGCTCGTCGCCGACGGCTGGAAGGTCTCGGGCGTCTCGCGCAAGGCAGGTGTGGAGCTCACGGGCGTCAACCACATTTACGCCGACGTTCTCGATGCTGTCGACCTCGAAGCCAAAATCTCTGGCATCGGCGCCACGCACCTCTTCTTCTGCAGCTGGTCGCGCCAGGACACCGAAGTTCAGAACGTCGAGGTGAACGGCGCCATGTTGCGCAACACGCTCGCCGCCGTGAACGCCACCAAGAAGCTCGAGCACGCCATGCTCATCACCGGGCTCAAGCACTACCTCGGGCCGTTCGAGGACTACGCCAAGAACCCCGCCGAGACGCCCTTCCGTGAATCACAGGGTCGCCTGCCCGGCCTGAACTTCTACTACGAGCAGGAAGACATCCTGTTTGACTCTGCCGCTAAGCACGGCCACACCTGGTCGGTTCACCGCCCCCACACCATGATTGGCTACGCCCTCGGCAACGCCATGAACATGGGTGTGACCCTCGCCGTCTATGCCAGCATCTGCAAGCACACGGGTCGACCCTTTACCTTCCCCGGTTCGGTCGAACAGTACAATGGCGTCACCGATGTCACCGATGCGCGCCTCATGGCCAAGCACGCCATCTGGTCGAGCACCGAGCCCAAGGCTGCCAACCAGGCCTTCAACACGGTCAACGGTGATGTCTTCCGCTGGCGCCAGCTCTGGACCGCCATCGGTCTGGAATTCGGACTCGAGAACCCTGGCTACCCCGCCGAGCTTTCTCCTTTGGAACCCAAAATGAGCGATGCGGATGCCGTCTGGGCTGAGATTGTTGCGGCACACGGACTTCAGCCATTCAAGGCCAGCGACCTCGTGTCGTGGTGGCACACGGATGCCGACCTCGGCCGCACCTCCGAGACCTTTGCCGACATGGGCAAGAGCCGCGAGTCTGGCTACCTCGACTATCAGGTCACGCACCACTCGTTCAGCGACCTCTTCGCGCGTCTGCGTGCCGAGAAGATCATCCCCGCAATCTAAGGAACGCCTCGGCGCCATTCTTGCCCCCAACGGGCGACACAACTTTTAGGGAACCCTCATGGATCTTGGAAAAACTCTGGGCCGTAACCTTGGCCACCTTTCGTACTCGACCCTCGTGCACCCCGGTGACACGTGGGCCGAGATGAAAGACAGCATGCAGACATTTCTGCCGGCTGTGAAGAAGAATGTGTCGCCCGATGCTTCGTTTGGAATTTCGCTGCGCATCTCGGCGGCTTCCGCGAAGACCCTGACGAGCGAGCCCGCAGAAATTGCGTGGCTCAAGGACTTCTTGGCGGAGAACGACATGTATGTCTTCACCGTGAATGCTTTTCCCTACGGCCCCTTCAAGGGCGAGATTGTCATGGAACGCGTGTACGAACCGGACTGGAGCACCGCGGACCGCGTCAATTACACCAATTCCGTGGCAGATATCTTGGCCCAGGTAACCTCCGGCGCCAACAGCCCCAGCATCCAAACCGCACCGCTGGCGTTTGCCCCCAACGTGCGCGATGAGAACTACATCGCTGCGTTCACCACCAACGTCTTTCGCGTCGTCGCCCACCTGATTGATCTGGAGAAGCGAACGGGCCGCCGCGTCAAGCTAGCCCTGGAGCCCGAGCCCGCCTGCTTCCTCGAGACCACCGACGAAGCGGTCGACTTCTTTGAGGCACGGATTTTCTCCCGCGCCGGCATAACGGAGCTGGCCTCCATTGCCGACATCCCAATGTCCGAGGCTGAAGGCCTCATCCGTCGTTTTCTGGGCGTCGTCTTCGACATTGGTCACCAGGCCGTGGGCTTCGAAGATATCCCTGCGTCGCTGAACAAGCTGGTGGATGCTGGCATCCCCATTTTCAAGCTGCAGGAAGCCGCTGCGCTCTGGGTGGAGAAGTTGTCGACCGAGATCATCCCCGAACTGCGCGTCTTCACCGACACGATCTACCTGAGCCAGTCCACGCTGCGAACCGCCGCGGGAATCACCAAATACCTGAACCTGGGCGAAGCTCTGGATGCCTTCGAGGCGAACCCCAGCATCGAAACCGAAATGCGCACCCACTTTCACGTGCCCGTTTTTCTTGAAGAAATTGGGCCCTTTAAGACGACGCGTTTCGCCGTTGAGCAGGCACTCGCAATGCATAAAGCAACGCCGCTGTCGGATCACCTCGAGATCGAGACCTACACCTGGGACGTGCTGCCGGCTCATCTGAAGACCGGCGACATTACCGAGTACGTCTCGCGCGAACTCGAGTTCGTGCGCGGTGAACTGCTGGGCTAACCGGCGCTACAGCCTCAGCCCGCTCGTCACGAGTGCGGCGTCGAAGGCCTGAGCCAACGCGACTTGGCCGGCTTCGTTGGGGTGCACGCCATCCGACTGCATGAGATCTGCCGTGTCCGAAAGTGGCTGCCCGATATCGAGGTAAGCGCCGCCCGCTCGCGCCGACGCCAGCTCAACGGCCGCATCCATCTCCGACAATTGGCCGGGAACGTCCGTGTCCCCCCAAATTGCGTCTACGGTCAGAATTTTCGTGTCGGGCAGAACAAGGTGAATGCGCTCAATGAGCGCCTTCGTGGCGTTGGCCAGAATGGCGCTACTCACTCCGAGGTCGTTGCTGCTGCCGCTGAGAATGATGACATCCGGATGCAGGCTCAGCGCCACAATCGTTTGGTCCGAGAAGGTGTCGCCATCATCGCCGACGGTGACAAAACCGGATCCGTTACTGGCCAAGTTGGTCAGCTTCCACCCGTGGCTTTCGGCGACAATCGCAAGCCAGGCCTGATCGGCATCGAGTCCGTTGCCGGCCATGATCGAATCCCCGATGGCAACCACGTTGAGCGCCGAAGCGTTTGTCGGATCAACGAGGGGGGCCGGATCGTCGAGGGGGGTCGTGTCGACAGCCGCAACCGGATTCATCCACGGAAGGCGGCCATCAGCCCAAGCTGCACCGCCAGTCGCTGCCACCACGAGGGCGAGCAGAATAGCGCCGCCGAATACCAGGCGGGTGCGATTCTGACGAGTGAGCATCCTCCAACGATAAGGCCTTCAGCTATGCGCCAGCCTTGAACCAGCCAACCTGACCGGCCGCCCAGCTTGCTCGGCAGGCACGGTCGTAGGCTGAGGGGTGCGGCGTTGCGGTTCGCATTCTCGAACCACGTGACGGGCCGCGACTAAGGAGCATCCCCCATGCACGGTGAATATAAGGTTCCCGGCGGCAAGCTCGTGGTTGTCGATCTCGACACCACCGATGGCCGCATCACAGACTTCCGCCTCGCCGGAGACTTCTTCTTGGAGCCCGACGAAGCTCTACCGATGATCAACGCGGCGGTCAATGGCCTGCCCCAAGAGAGCGACGCGACCACCATCGCTGCCGCCGTTCGTGCCGCACTTCCCGAAGGCGCAACGCTGCTCGGTTTCACCCCTGAGGCCGTAGCAATTGCCGTGCGACGTTCACTGGCCAAGGCGACGGCCTGGCGGGATTACGACTGGAAAATCATCCATTCGAAGGCAGTTTCGCCTGTCATGCACATGGCGCTGGATGAAGTGCTCGCCAACGAGGTCGGCGAAGGCCGTCGCCAGCCCACCCTGCGCATCTGGGAATGGGATCAGCCCGCCGTTGTCATTGGTAGCTTTCAGAGCCTGAAGAACGAGGTCGATCCCGAGCAGGCAAAGGCTCACGGTTTTGAGGTGGTTCGGCGCGTATCCGGTGGCGGGGCCATGTTCATGGAGGCCGGCTCGGTGGTCACCTATTCCATCTACGTTCCCGGCGATCTGGTGCAGGGCATGAGCTTTGCCGATTCCTACGCCTTCCTAGATGAGTGGCTGATTACGGCGCTGAAGTCCCTCGGCATCGACGCGACCTACATGCCGCTGAATGACATCACGAGCCCCACCGGCAAGATTGGCGGGGCCGCCCAAAAGCGTCTCGGCAACGGTGCGGTTCTTCACCACGTGACCATGAGTTATGACATGGATGGCGAGAAGATGGTGCAGGTCTTGCGCATCGGCCGCGAAAAGATGAGCGACAAGGGCACCAAGAGTGCCGCCAAGCGTGTCGACCCCCTGCGTAGCCAGACCGGTCTCTCGCGTGCCGACATCATTGAACGGATGAAGGCCACCTTCGCCGGCCTTTATGGAGCCGTGCCCGGGGACATTACCGACGACGAATACGCGCAGGCCGAGGTCTTGGTGGCTGAGAAATTCGGCACCGAGGAGTGGCTCACCCGCGTTCCCTAGGGAGGTTCGCGCTGGACCATTTGCGCCCAGACACCACCAAATCCGACCTGCTGCAGGGTTTTTTCATCGAGATCGCATGTTGTCCGGCCTTTTTTGTTTATTGCCCAGATTTCAGGGGGTTTCGGCGTGCGATTACAGGTTGAGGGCTGTTTTCGGGGTGTCTCAACGTCGCACAAGACGCGAACGGAGCGAACCTCGCTAATGCTGAACCGGTATCCCTTTTTTGCGGAAGCGCTGAGGTGTTTTCGCCGCTCGCCGGGCGATGGCCAACGCCTGCATCGGAGAAGGTTGCGTGGACAGCATGATTGCCTCGAATAGGTCGCTTCGCCCGAGCGCCCGCAAGACAGCGAGGAGCGTGCGGAGACGCGTTCCTTTTCCTCCTTCGAGTGCTTGCACCGAGGATCGGGACACATTGGCGCGGTCGGCGAGCGCTTCCTGGTCGAGACCTGCTTCGATTCTGAGCTGCCGAATGGCCGCCCCAACTGATTGCTCCCACTCTCCGAGCGTCTGTGGTGTGCTTGGAAAATCACTCATTACAGCAGAATAGCAAAGTAAAGCATGGAATTCAATGCTTTATGAACTTGCGTCAACCCGACTTTGTGAACGGCGCGCAGCGTGACGTCTTGATCAGCCCATCGCTTGGTTGCACGGTAAGAACTGCCGGACCGGAGCCGATGTAGTTGTCGATCGTGTCGTCGCCGGCAGCATTCATGCGCGACCAGTAGCAGCTGCTGCCACCCTCAGAGTGATACTGCCCAGGCTGAACATCGATGCCAACACGGAAGGTGCCGCTGCCAGGAATCGTGTTCGCCGCCGCGACATCCTCTGCGCCCTGAACGGCCGTTTCCCGCGCATCCAGTTTCGCCGAGCGCAGATTCTGGTCAGCTTCGGTGGCGGCAACCTTTGCTTCACGGCCCTCCGCCGCCCGAAGGTCACCCGTCACGGTCGCAAGCTCAACCGTGCGTGAATCCAGTGTTGCGATAGCTCGATCAAACTTCCCCGTCTCAGCAACGAGCTGGCCTGTTAGAGAATTCGCGTGCACCAGAGTCGAAATGAGGCCGACAACGAGAATCACCCCGACCCCAGCCGCAATCAACATCCCGGGCTTCTTGGCCCAGCCGCGGGTGACCGCAAGTGCGGCCACCCCTCCGTTTTTCACTCGAACAGCAAGGCCCGCGAGAGCCCCCTTGAATTCATTCATAATGTTCCCCCTACTTGTAAATGACACATGATTTTTCACGGACCTTGCTGGCTTTGTGGCACCTAACCCACGGTGAGAGTCCAGTTGCCATCGGCGGATACCGAGATGACGGATGGCCCAGAGCTCAGAGCCACCGTTCCCGAGTAGGGCCCAATTTCGTTGACAAGAAGCCCCATGGAAAAGGCCTTACCGGTTTCCTCAACAATGGCAAAGTTGCTGGTGCCATCGTGGATGGCCGTCAGCCTGCTGGCTCCGCCGTTGTACAAGAACACGCTGTCACCGGCTCCAGAAGTAGCCAACTCAGGTGCCGCCGAGATGGGTGAAATCGTGACGCTCCACTCACCATCGGCCGACAGCTCTAAAGCGACGCCATCACCAAACGCGTTGAAGCCATATTCCGTTGTACCGCTGTACGCACCGATTTCATTCACCAAGAGTTCC
>CANEXL010000004.1 GCA_947443745.1 Microbacteriaceae bacterium
TGACGTAGTCCTTACCAAAGTCGTCATTCTGAGACAGAATGGCGGCGGTAACGGGCTTGCCTGACGTCGCGAGCAACTCACCAAAGGTGTAACCCTCTTCGTAGTATGTCGGCAGCAGGCCATACGTGTAAGGGTTTGCCGTCTGGTCAGACGAGAAACCACTCGCACCAGAAATCAAGAGCACCTGAGGAACTTTGCTCTCGTTGGCAATGGGCTCGATTGCCTTGTTCGTTGGCGTACCGAGGGCTCCAACGTAGGCAAACATGCCACCGTCGACGAGCTGGCGGAAGTTTGAGACTGCCTTGGCAGGGTCATACGCGTCATCGAGATAGGTCAGGTTGACCGCGCGGGTCTTTCCATCGCCAAACTCGAATCCGCCAGCAGCGTTCTGAGCTTCGAGGTAGGAATAGAGCCCAGCAACACTGCACGAACCCGGTCCAGCGGTTGCGCCGCTGAGGGGGGAACTAATACCGAGGCTCAGAGTGGTGTCTGTGATTCCGGGGGTTGCCGCCACCGCTTCGCGGGCGCAGCCCGACATAACGAGGGCCGATACTCCCGCGAGCGCAATGATGCCGCTCAGTTTTCCCATTGATCGCAATTTCTTCATGGATATTGCCTCATCTTCTTTGATTGGTGTTACGTGTTTTTACTTGGTGACTCCGGATGTGATTCGGAGACGTCTGTGGTGGTGTGAGCAGAAACAGGGCCGGTTTCGTTCTGCGCAGGCCCGGCATCCTCAGGCCCGGCATTCTCGGCCCTGTTTAACTTTTGGCGCGCACGAGCAATGAGTTGGATCAACCTGCGGGGCAGCGATACCAGCCCGTGGGGGAGCAAGAAAAGAATGACGAGCAAAACAACGCCCGAGATGAGAGCGGTCTGAGTCGGGTCGATTTGACCGGAGATTGCCGGCAGGAAAACGAAGTACGCGGCGCCCAAAACTGTTCCAATGATGCTGGCCGAGCCTCCGATGACCATGGCTACCACCATGTTGATGGAGTTGTGAAAGCTCATCGTTTCGGGGGAGGTGTACTGCACAATTCCGATGTAGAGGAAGCCTGCCGCTCCGCCAAACATTGACGCAACGGTGAAGGCCAGAACCTTGTAGCGATAGGACGAAATCCCCATGGACATCGCGACGGCCTCGTTGGTGCGCACGATTCCAAAGGCCCGTCCAATGCGACCCTTGGTCAGATTGCGGCCGAAGATGAAGAGAACGACAGCAATGGCAAAAACGATGTAGTACCGCCACTGGTCGCTCGCTAGACCCGACCAGTCTGGGGCATCGAGCCAACTCACGGTGGTTCCCTGCGATCCGCCCGTAAATTCTGAGAAACGCTTGGCGAGCGGAACGCCAATGATGGGTAAGGAAATGGTCACCATGGCAAGGGCGATGCCGCGCAGGCGCACAGCAAAGAGGGCCACGAGCATTCCTACGAGGGCCGGAATGAGGCAGCTCAGGACGAAGACCAACACGATCGGCCAGTCATTCAGAATTCCGTAAGCCGCAACGTAGGCACCGAGCCCCAGGAACGCGCTCTGACCGAGAGAAACTTGGCCCGCGTATCCCATGACAATATTGAGCCCCAGAATCGCTACCGCGTAGACCGCGACAAGCGAGAGCTGATAGTTCATGAAGGGCGAAGAAACAAGCGGGGCAACAATGAGAAAGACGGCAATGGCGGCGAGAGCGAGGCCCCGCACCTTGGTGTTAGCGATGAAGTTTTTCATTAGACGCGCACCACGACCTTTCGCCCGAACAGGCCCTGCGGTCTCACGGCGAGCACGATCATCACCATGATGAAGGGAACGGCAATCTTGAGGTCATCACCGATAAAGCTGACGTATGCCCCGGCGAGATTCTCCACAATTCCGATCGTCCAGGCGGCAATCACGGCACCAAAGGGGCTGTCCAGACCACCGAGGATCGCGGCGGCAAGCGCATAGACGAGAGCAAAATCGAGCATGGAGGGGCTGATGAACAGTTGTGGCGCGACGAGCACTCCGGCGATGGAACCGAGGCCGGCGGCAAGGCCCCAGCCGATCATGAGAAGGCGACTGACGGGAAGGCCGGAGAGCGATGCGGACTGGGGATTGTCAGCCACGGCGCGCATGGCCAGCCCCATTTTCGTGACCCGAAAGAGTGATTGCAGCAGCACCATGACCAGCAGGAGAACGATGATGGTCCCCAGTGATCGCAGGCTGATGAAGACGCCGAGGATGTCAATCGATTCTGCAGGAAAGAGGGAGGGGAAGGGGTGCGGCTCGTAGCCGAAGAACGCGGCGGCGATGCCGGTGAACAGCGTCAAGAGCCCAATCGTGACGACGACCGCCGTGTCGGGGTCGCCCCCCTCAAACTTGCGCACGATGACCCGCTCGACCACCGCGCCAGACAAGAACGCAAACACGAAGGCGACAACGATGGCGACCAGCAGCGGCGTCCCAGATTCTGTCAGCGCATAGGCCACGAAGGTTGCGAGCACGGCCATCGCACCTTGGGCGAAGTTGATCATGCCCGTGGAACGGTTGACCAGCACAATGGCCAGAGCCAAGGCGCCATAAATCGATCCGGTGGCGAGGCCTTCGACAATCAATTGAATGAAATACGCCATCAGTTAGCCTCCAAGGTACGCGCGGCGTACTTCGTCCATGCCCATGAGTTTCTCTCGGGGGCCTTGCAGAGAAATGCGCCCCGTTTCGAGCACAATCGCATGGTCGACAACCCTGAATGCGAGGGCTGCATTTTGCTCGACGATGACCATCGAAACGCCGGCTTCGCTGCGCAGTCTGCCGATGGTGGCATACACGTTCTGCGCGGTGCTCGGAGCGAGACCCAGCGAAGCCTCATCCAGAAGAATCAATCGAGGTTTAGCCATGATGCCTCGGGCAATGGCGAGCATTTGTTGCTCGCCGCCGGAAAGCGTGGACGCGTTTGATCCGATGCGCGCGCGGAGGTTGGGGAACAGATCGAGACAGTATTCGATGTCGTCGGCAACCGTCTTGCGGTCCCGCTGCTGAAAGGCCCCGACCCGAAGGTTGTCGCGAACGCTGAGGTCGCCCAGCGTGCCGCGCCCCTCGGGAACATGAGCAATTCCAAGGCGTGCAATCTTGTCGGGCCGCATGCCGGTGATATCGCGGCCATCAAAACGGATGCTCCCGGTCGTGGTCACCATGCCACTGATCGCCCGTAAGGTCGTCGATTTTCCGGCCCCGTTGGCGCCCAGAATGCCGGCAGCATCGTTCTCCTCAACGGAGAAGGAGACACCGTGCAAAACCGGCGCCGCACCGTAGGACGCGCCAACGTTGTCAAGTTCAAGCAGACTCATCTGTCGGTTCCTCCCGGCCTAAGTAGGCTTCGACAACGCGCGGGTCGGACTGCGCTTCGCTGGCAGTGCCCTCCATGAGTGTGCGGCCGTTGTTCAACACCAGAACGCGATCGGTCACGGCCGAGATGAGGCCCATGTGGTGTTCCACAATGACGATTGTGAGATCAAAGTCGGCGCGCACCTGGCCGATGGAGGCGATGAAGGCCTCCACTTCCGCGTGAGACAGGCCGGCCGCAGGCTCGTCGAGCAGCAGCACGCGGGGGTGGGAGATCAGGGCGCGGCAGAGCTCGATTGTCTTGTGCAGCCCGGGAGAGAGCTCATCGGCGGGAGAATCGGCCACCGATCCGAGGCCGAAGCGCTCGAGGAGTGCACGAGCCTCTTCGCGGGCGGCCCGTTCGGCGCGCACGGTGAAGGGCAGGCGGAGGGCCCACGCGAGTGGCCCGCCAGGAAGCGAAGAGTGGGCGCCGAGCACAACGTTTTCGAGCACCGTCAGCCGCAATTGCAAAGCGGGATGCTGGAACGTGCGGGCGAGCCCCATCAGGGAGAGCCGGTCCCCGGCCAGTCCCAACGTTTCGACGTCGCCCAGAAGAATCGAGCCCGAGGAGGGCACATAGTGACCGCTAATGCAGTTAAAAAGGGACGTCTTTCCGGCACCGTTTGGGCCGACGAGACCGAAAATCTGGCCCGCCTCAACGTGCAGACTGACCTCTTCAAGAACGGTAATACCGCCGAACGTGAGGTTCACATTCTTGAGCGTCAGCTCAGCCGCACCGACCGCAGTGCGTGATCGGCCACGCTGACTGAGACGCATCTGGCCCTCTTTTGGTGCGCCAGATGCGTGCAACTGTTTCATTCCCAAAGCCGGCCCCCAGACCATTTCTCGCATCCTTGCGACGTTATTTGCTGTGCCGTGGCTCTTCGTGCTGTGCTGTTCTGCTTCGTGAACCAAGAGTTACACACATCAAAACTGTGGCTCGACAAGATTTCCGATTTAGATAAACGTAAGAAAACTTCAGTGACTCTCAATCGTCTTGGCGATAGACCGAACGAGCGAAGTCATGGTACGGCGCGGGAGCGACGGTCGCGCGAATGTGAACCTGCCGGTGAACGGCGTCGACCTGCGGCTTCCGAGAAATGGGGTCCTCGCCCCAGACGATATCCACGACCGTTCCCTCGGCAACGCCCACGTCGATGCTCGCCAGCGACATGTACAGCTGGTCAAACGCAACGTAGCCCGCGTCGGTTGAGATTCCGACATCCACGCCGCCGCTGAGAACACGATCCATTTGGTAGAAGCCGTAGCGTCCCTTCGGAAAATCAAGGTACTTTGCGGGAGTGCCGGGTTCGAGCTGCGATTGCACGACCGCGGCAACGTCTGCGGCATTCCAGAGCAGCGTGACCTTGCGACGCTGTGGTGCATTGGCGATGAGCTCCAATGCGGCCCGACCATGGAACTCGTGGTCGAATTTCACTGACCGCCCGAGGCCCAGGTCAAAGGGTGTGAAATAGAAGTCATGCACATCGGCTGAGTACAGCGATCCGCCAATCGAGCCCGCACGAGCAGCGGGGAGCCACTCGCGGTACTCAGCGAGGTCATCATCGAAGATGGCCGGGAACGGTGTGGGAACCCATCCGGATTCCAGTGGCGAGCTTGAGTAGGCCTTTGCTCCGACGCGTCGGATCTGAAACTCGGCGCCGGCTTCGAGAAGAGCGTCGCGCACAACAATGTTGTCTACCCAGGGGCCGAAGAACTCGAAGCCAGGCTGCCCGGCCATTCCGTGGCGCAGAGCCTTGACGGGCTTGTCGGCAATCGTCACGTCGGCGATATGAAAGAACTTGACCTCGGGAACCGGCCCCCCAAAGACCTTTTCCATGACGGTATTCGCGTGCGGGCCTTGCAGTTGGTATCGATAGAACGTCGGCGTTCCCTCGCGCATATTGGAGTTGGCCTCCAGGCGGTGACGCACATCTTTGCCCGCCCCCTCCGCTTTCTCAAGGTTGTACCGCACCCAGTCGATGAGGATATGGTGCCCAATCAACACAAGACCCTCAGGCCCCTCTTCGTTGTAGAACAGGATGCCGTCACCGATGAGAAAACCGTCCTGGTTGACACAGATGAGCTGCTTCGCGACGCCGGGGCGAAAATTGGTGAACGTGTTCGGGGAGATTTCCATGAGGGCGGGAATCAGATCGGCGCCATCCAGAAAGAGTTGGGTCATGTGATGCGACTGATCCATCAAGGCAACCGTCGTGCTCCACGCACGCTGCTCGTCTCGCCAGTTGGTGAACTCTGGCGAGATCGGAAAAGTGATCGCCGGCCAGTCCTGATGGCGCAACAATTCGACCGGGTTTCCCACGCGGGCGATTGCTTCGGAGAGACTCTCTGACGTCATTGTTTTTCCTCACCTGGTCACTCCCGTGATCGTCGGCAATGACGTTGGGGGAGTGGGTGGCCAGCCTAGGTGGGTCGCACAGTCTTTAGAATGGCAACTATCGTTCAACGGGAATCCCACCCCCGCCCCCATGGCGGCGAAGGAGAGCACAATGGCACATCACTCGAATGGCACATCGGCGCTGAGTCGCGCCATCATGATTCTGGAGACCTTTACGTTCGAGGCGCCCTTTCTCTCGCTGACGTCGATTGCGAATCGCAGTGGAATACCACTCTCGTCGACCCAGCGAATCGTGACGGAACTGGTGTCGCATGACCTCCTCGAGCGGATGCCCGATCGCAGTTATCGTGTGGGAAACCGACTCTGGGAGATGGGCACCCGAGCGCCCGGCGCCTTGGGGCTTCGGGAAATAGCTTTGCCATACCTCCACGTGATTCAGTCGCGTGTTCGCCAACACACCCAACTCGTCGTTCGTGCCGATTTGGATGTTCTGGTGATTGAGCGCCTCTCGGCCCGGCACGCCATCGTCAACGCCTCGATTATCGGGGGGCGAATTCCGCTCCAGTATTCCTGCGGCGGAATAGTGCTACTGGCCGCCGCCGAGGACGGAGTGCTCGAACGTGTTATTGGCCGAGGGCTTCAGCCCATCACCCCCGAAAGCTTGCAGACGGAGGCGGAGCTGCGGGCGGCCGTGGAATTTGCCCGCCGCGAAGGATACGCCGTTGCCGATGGGCGAATATTTCCGGGTTCGCGGGGGATCGGGGTTCCCATTCGGGGCTATCAGGGCGCGACCATTGGCGCGATCTGCATTGTGGTGCCCAACGACGGAAGTTCGCCCATGGCTCACGTGGGTCTGCTTCGGCGCGCTGCGGAGGCCGTCTCGCAAGCGATCGTGCGCAGTTATCTCCCCGAGGAGAACCCCGATGCGTCACCGGGAGGTTCGTACCGCAGCCTCGTGAGTTCATCCGAACTGTCCATGGAGTTCCTTCAGCAAATCCAAGAGGAGCTCGGCGCCCCGGCCCACTAAGCCCTGGCTCGTTGAGCACGTGCCCAACGAATCGCCGCACGTTGAACCCCCGGATATCAACCGGAAATTCTGTGACGGGCAATCCTCCTGTTGAACGGGAGTGCCTATATTGCATTTCGCGCGACTCTCTTAGTCTTTTTTGACTCCACAACGTCACCGTCGACGATCACCGGGAGCCAACGAGCGAGGAATAATCATGACAACTGAGAGTCTTTCTGAGGCCATCGCCCGCAGCGGCAATGCGGCAGATTTTTTGCGCAACTCACAGGCCCGCCCGACCGTTTTTCCGGTGGCCCCCGAGTTCAGCAACTGGCGCTCGGAGCAACATTCCTGGCGCGAGACCGTTGCCTTGCTCGACCAGTCGCACCACATGACCGACCTCTTTCTCACCGGTCCCGATGCTCTGCGGCTTTTGAGCGACCTTGCCGTGAACAGCTTCGCGAACTTCGGTGTCGACAACGCCAAGCAGTTCATCGCGGTCAATCATGAGGGTTACCTCATCGGCGACGCAATTCTGTTTTACCTTGGCGAGGAAAGTTTCGACCTCGTCGGGCATCCGATGGTCATCGATTGGGTGCAGTACCACCTCGAAACTGGCTCCTACAATGCCACCGCTGAGCGTGACGGCAATTCCATCGTGCGCCAGGGCCCGCCGAAGCTGTACCGCTATGAACTTCAGGGCCCCAACGCGCTCGCCCTCGTGGAGAAGGTAACGGGCGCCCCTGTCCCCGCCACAAAGTTCTTTCACATGACCAGTTTCACCATCGCGAATACCACCGTTCGGGCACTGCGCCACGGCATGGCCGGGCAGCCAGGGTTCGAGCTCTTTGGACCGTGGGCTGATGGCCCCACCATTCACGCAGCGCTCCTCGAGGCCGGTGCCGAATTCGGGCTGGTGCAGGTCGGGTCGATGGGGTATTCCAGTGCCAACCTTGAGTCCGGATGGGTTCCTTCTCCGCTGCCCGCAATCTTCTCGGGCAAAGGCACCGCGGAGTATCGCGCATGGTTGGCGGCAACCCGGGCGGGATCCCTTGCCGGAAGCCTGACATCCGATGATATTGAGGATTATTACGTCACGCCGTACGACCTCGCGTACGGCCGAAGCGTTGCGTTTGACCACGAGTTTGTGGGTCGTGCCGCGCTGGAGACGCACGCAGCGAACCAGAATCGCCAGAAAGTTACCCTGGTGTGGAACTCTGACGACGTCGCCGCGGTGATGGGGTCCCTCTTCCAACCGGGAACACCCGCGAAGTACATGAGTTTGCCGAAGGCCCGCTACGGCCTCTACCAAGCCGACCTCGTTCTCGTTGACGGCAAACAGGTCGGTATTTCCATGGATTGCGGCTACATGGCAAATGAGCAACTTTTTGCGTCTCTTGCCACGATTGACGTTGCCTCGGCGGAACCGGGAACGGAAGTCACCGTGGTGTGGGGCGAGGAGCCCAACACGCGCAAGCTCCAGGTTGAACCACATCGGCAGGTGGAAATTCGAGCGACCGTTGCGCCGGCGCCATTCGTGCAGTTTGCCCGGAGCAATTACCGAGACCGGTGATGGGTCTCAGGCCCGCAGAATGTTTGCTGAGATTTTGAAATTAATCGATCGAAGTACTTGCGAGATATTCCCATAAAGCACTATGTTCATAGTGAACACACTATCCCCATAGGTAACTATGGGCACAAGGAGGCAACGTGGCCGTGTCTAAGTCTGAACCGTCGAAAGTAACGGCGGCAACTGCATTTGCACATCTTGGAATGGAAGTGCTCCCTTTTAAGGGAACCGAGGAGAGTGTTCTCGCCAATATTCCCAAGACCGTGCGCCTGTCCGTTACGGCGTCACCGCCCAAGGGCATCGAGGCAACCATTGCGTTGTCCGAAAAACTTGCCGCCCACGGGTATCGCGTCACGCCGCACCTCTCGGCCAAAATGATCAGCGGCAAGGCCCAGCTGACCGAGTTCGTTCAGCGTCTCTCTGCGGTGGGAATCGACAGCATTTTTGTCGTCGGTGGCGACGCCGAAGAGCCCGCCGGTGAGTACACCGACGCGCTCTCGCTGCTGACATCACTCGCCACCATCAAGCACGGTTTTGTCGAAATCGGTGTGGGCGGTTACCCCGAGGGGCACCACTTCATTCCCCAGGACCGACTTGACGCCTCGTTGAAAGAGAAGGCTGCGTTCGCGACCTACGTTGCCACCCAGATCTGCTTCGATTCCGCCGCCATCATCTCCTGGGCGCGCAAGATCAAGGCCGATGGCGTCGAGCTTCCCGTTCGCGTGGGTATGCCTGGCGACGTCAGCCGCCAGAAGCTCCTTCGCATCTCGCTGGCCTCCGGTGTCGGAGCATCGCTTAAGTTCCTGCAGAAGCAGCAAGGCATGTTCTGGCGCTTCTTCGTTCCCGGTGGGTACAGCCCAAACAAGCTCATCCGTGGACTCAAGTCCTCCATCGGTGCCGCCGACAACAACATCCAGACCTTCCACATGTTTACCTTCAACGAGCTGGCCGGCACCGAAGCGTGGCGCCTCAAGATGCTCGAGCAATACAAGTCCTAAAAGTTCCCAATACCTATCACCTGACCCCACAAGAAAGAAAGAGAGACCCACAATGGCCCACAAGAACCTTCAAGAAGTGCTGGATGCCGCCGGTAACACCGTCGAACTCCTGCGCAACTCGCAAATCGGAACGTACATCTACCCCGTCGTCCCCTCCGAGTTCTCCAACTGGCAGACCGAGGTTCGCGCATGGCGTGAGACCGCCGTGCTCTTCGACCAGTCGCACCACATGGACAACCTGTTCATCAAGGGCAAGGATGCCCTCAAGCTCATCTCGGAGTCCGGCATCAACTCGGTGGCGAACTTCCCCGTGAACACGGCCAAGCAGTTTGTGCCTGTTGCTTCCAACGGTGGCGTTGTCGGCGACGGCATCCTGTTCCACGAAGCAGAAGACGAGTATGTCTATGTCGGTCGCGCCCCCGGTGCAAACTGGCTCAAGTTCCACGGTGAAACCGGCGGCTACGACGTCGACATCGAGGTTGACCGTCGTTCCGCTTCGCGCCCCTACGGCAACGCGATCTCGCGCAAGTACTGGCGTCTGCAGATCCAGGGCCCCAACGCGTGGCCCATCATCGAGAAGCTCAACGGTGGACCGGTTGACCAGGTCAAGTTCTTCCACATGGGCTACCTGAACGTCGGAGGAATCCAGGTTCGTACGCTTCGTCACGGTATGGCTGGAGCTCCCGGGCTTGAAATCTGGGGCCCCTACAAGGATGCCGAGCGCATCCGTAACACGATCCTCGAAGCCGGACGCGAGTTCGGTCTCGAGCCCGTCGGCTCGCGTGCCTACTCCTCCAACACTCTGGAGTCCGGCTGGATCCCATCGCCCCTTCCCGCCATCTACTCCAGCGATGCCGAGCGCGCGTACCGCGAATGGCTGCCCGCCGACAGCTACGAGGCAACCAACGCGCTCGCCGGTTCGTTCGTCTCGAAGAACATCGAAGACTACTACCTGAACCCCTGGGAGCTTGGTTACGGTTCATTCGTCAAGTTCGACCACGACTTCATCGGTCGCGACGCCTTGGAGAAGATCGTTCCTTCCGAGCAGCGCAAGAAGGTCACGCTCGCGTGGAACGCTGAAGACCTGGGCGAGATCATGACGTCCTTGCTCGGCCCCGCAGAGAACGCCGCACAGTTCTTCAACCTCCCCAACGCCAACTACGGTTCGTCGAACTTCGACGCCGTGGTCGATGCTGGCGGAACCGTTGTCGGAGCGTCACTGTTCACGGGTTACAGCGCCAACGAGCGCAGCGGCCTTTCGCTCGCGACCGTTGACCCCAATGTTGAAATTGGCACGGAGCTCACCCTCCTGTGGGGCGAAGAGCCCAACACCAAGAAGACAAGCTCGGTGCCTCACAAGGTTCGCAAGGTTCGCGTTATCGTCAGCCCCGTTCCTTACGCGGCTACTGCACGTAACACGTACCAGGGCGGCTGGCGCACGGGCAGCACCAACTAACCATGTCTCGAGGCTTGGGTGGAGCGCGCATGGAAGCGCTCTACCCTCGCACCGGGCACGCCGAGCACACCATGAACTCTGATCGGGTTCAGGCCGCTGTCCGAGAGTTGCTTTCCGCTCTCGGTGAAGACCCAGACCGCTCCGATTTGAGAGAAACACCCGCGCGAGCGGCGGCTGCTTGGGGCGAGCTTTTGGGCGGGCGCGATGAAAATCCGCTCGTTCACATGGCGGCGCTCCCCGTCATTGAAAGTTTCGCGGGGCACGTCATCTCGCTGCGCGACATCACGTTCCGGTCCGTGTGCGAACACCATCTGCTCCCCTTCCATGGCAGCGTCCACTTGATGTATCGGTCCAGCGGTCCCGTCGCCGGGCTCAGTTCATTTGTGCGTGCCATCGAGACACTTTCGTCGCGACTGCAGCTGCAAGAGCGGCTGACGGAACAAATCGCTGACGTGCTCACCGAGGGCATCGCGCCCGAGGGCGCCATCGTGGTCGTGGTTGCCCGTCATGGCTGTGTTTCGGATCGTGGCGTTCGCCAGGCGGATGCTCGCACCGTGACCATTGCGTCACGAGGCACCTACTCCGGCGACCAAGAAACATCGGCTGCCGCCCTTCTTCTCGCACCACCGACGCTCTAGCCGCGTGACATCCCTGTCGCGCACTGTCACCAACACCGACTTCGCCCGCGGGCATATATAAGGAGTAAATCGTGCCAGCTACCACTGATCCCCACACCTCCCCGCAGGGGAATTCGAACCCCGGGTCTGTAGACCGCACGGGGCGTCTGATCGTGACCGGCCAAGACCATCCCGGGATCGTGGCTACCGTCTCCACAATTTTGCAAGAATTTGGCGCCAACATTGTGTCGCTGGACCAATACTCCAGCGACGCTGAGGGGGGCAGTTTCTTTCAGCGCACCGTCTTTGACCTCGCTGACCTTTCTGCCCGACGTCCCGAGCTGGAGGTCCAGCTGGAGAAGCGCCTTGGCAGCCAAGGACTCACCTGGACGCTGACCCTGGAGCAACAGCTGAAGAGGGTCGCAATTTTTGCGTCCAAGTCTGACCACTGTCTCGTCGAATTGCTGTGGCGCCACCGTCGCGGCGAACTCAAGATGGATGTCGCCATGGTCGTCTCCAATCATTCCGATCACGCCGAGGTCGTTCGCCAGTTCGGCGTTCCTTTCTTTCACGTGCCCGTTACCGGCGATAAGAAGGAAGCGGAACGCGAACACCTTCGCTTGCTCAAGGGAAACGTCGACCTCGTCGTGCTCGCGCGGTACATGCAGATCATTTCCGACGAGTTCCTCGTGGAGGTTGACGTTCCGGTTATCAATATCCACCACTCATTCTTGCCTGCCTTCATCGGCGCTGGTCCCTACCAAAAGGCCAAGGAACGCGGCGTCAAACTCATCGGCGCGACGGCACACTACGTCACGCGAGACCTCGACGAGGGCCCCATCATAGAACAAGATGTTGTGCGCGTGGATCACGCCGACACCGCTGCCGACCTAGCCCGCTATGGTGCAGACGTTGAGCGCCAAGTTCTCGCGCGCGCTGTCTCCTGGCACTGTGAAGATCGCGTCGTGCGCTGGGGTAATAGCACCATCGTTTTCTGATGACCTCAGCAAAGATTATTGACGGATCGCAGATTGCCCGCGATCTTAGTTCACGCGTAGCGGCGGATGTCGCGGCTTTCACCTCGTCAACCGGTATCGTCCCCGGACTCGCGACTCTTCTTATTGGGGAAGATCCCGCGAGCGAGGTGTACGTGCGCAATAAGCGCACGGCGGTGGTCGCCGCGGGAATGGCCGACCTCCATCACCATCTTGCCGCCGACGTCAGCCAATCCGCAATCGCGGCCCTGATTGCGGAGCTCGCCGCTGATGGCACCGTCTCCGGCATCCTTCTGCAACTTCCGTTACCTTCCGGGTTCGACAGCGCCGCCCTCATCAACCTCATTCCGGCGCAGAAGGATGTCGATGGCCTGACAACGCTCAGCGCCGGGCTGTTGGCGCGCGGGGTTCCCGGGCTCCGTCCCTGCACCCCCACCGGGGTCATGACGCTGATCGACTCGACGGGGATCAATCTTGACGGCGCAACGGCCGTGGTGGTTGGCCGGTCCGAGCTCGTCGGCGGACCGATGAGTCGTCTGTTGCTCGAGCGCAATGCGACCGTCACGGTCGCACATTCCCACACGCGCGACCTCGAGAGTGTGACGACGCGGGCGGATGTCCTCGTTGTTGCCGCGGGACGCCCCGGGCTCATTGGCGTGAACCACATTAAACAGGGCGCCGTCGTCATTGACGTGGGAATTCACCGCACCGATCATGGTTTGGTGGGTGACGTTCGTTTCGATGAGGTTCGGGAACGCGCCGGCTGGATCACCCCCGTTCCGGGCGGGGTGGGCCCCATGACCATCGCCGTATTGATGGCAAACACGTTGGCCGCGGCACGGATGCAGGCGGGCCTGCCAACGTAGGCAAATCGCCGACCTCGGCCCCTCCGCGATTGCACTTAATCGGTCAATCGGCGCCATCCCCTCCGTGAGGTACATTTAATCTCATGACAGTGAACCCGCCCTTCCGTGCTGATATCGTCGGCAGTTTCCTTCGCACGCCGACGCTCAAGGATGCGCGGGCGCGCCACGAGTCGGGAACGCTGAGCGGCGCGGGGCTTCGCGAGGTTGAAGACGCAGAAATTACCAGCGTGGTCGCTCATCAGGCGGCTGCCGGCCTCAAACTTGCGACCGACGGGGAATTTCGCCGCACGTGGTGGCACTTTGACTTCTTCGATGGCCTCGACGGCGTCACGGTCGTCGAGCAAGATCACGGCATCCAGTTTCAAGGCGTGCAGACGACATCGCGTGGCCTGCGCATCGGGGGCAAAATTGGGTTCCCCGCTGACCACCCCATGCTGGAGCATTACCGTTTCTTGCAGTCCACGGCGGGCGTCATGCCCAAGATGACCATCCCGGCTCCCACGGTTTTGCACTTCCGTCTCGAAAATGGCGCCGTTGACCCCTCGGTCTATGCCGATGCCGAAGACACCTTCGATGATTTGGCGCGCGCCTACCGCGATGCCATCGCCGCGTTCTACGCTGCGGGATGCCGGTACCTTCAGTTTGATGACACAGCATGGGCGTACCTGTGCTCCGACGTTGAGCTGGCCAAGGCGGCCGAGCGCGGTATTCGCACCGATGGCCTTGCCGAGCGTTATGCCCGTTTGCTCAACGCGGCTCTTGAGGGCAAGCCTGCCGACATGACCATCACGACGCACGTGTGCCGCGGAAACTTCCGCTCCACCTGGATTTCCTCGGGCGGGTACGAACCCGTCGCCGAGCAGCTGCTCGCGGTCTGCAACTACGACGGCTACTTCCTCGAGTACGACAGTGAGCGTGCGGGCACGTTCGAGCCTCTGCGCCACCTCCCCGTCGGAAACAAGGTTGTCGTCCTCGGGCTGGTGAGCACCAAGAGTGGTGAGCTAGAAGACCGCGAGCTCATCAAGAAGCGCATCGCCGAAGCGGCAACATTCGTGTCCCTGGATCAGCTCGCGTTGAGCCCGCAGTGCGGCTTTGCGTCTACAGAAGAAGGTAATAACCTCTCCGAAGACGAGCAGTGGGCCAAGGTTCGCGAAGTTGTTGAGATCGCGGCCGAGGTCTGGCGCTAACGGCCGAGCTGGTCGAGAAGGACGAGACCGCTTTCGGCCCAGGCGATTTCTTGCTCGGCGCGTGCAATGAGACCGTCGTAGGTGAATTTCTTGAACGCTCGAATGCTTTCGCGGTCTTCTTCGGGAGCTTGTGCAAGCCGTTTGGCGAGGATGTCGTTGTTGTCGCCCAAAATCTCATCCACCTTCTCCTGCCAGTCCTCGCGGCGGGCCGTGAAGTTCTCGATATGCGCGAGTAGTTGAGCTCTCGCCGAATCCGGCTCAGCCCATTCGAAATAGGCTGCCTTGAGATGAACAGGGTCGCGCTCCGGCGGGTAACTCAGGGTCTCATTCATCCACGACCGGAAGTCTTCGATTCCAACGGCAGTGATGTGATACTCGCGCTTCGTTCCTCGGCTTCCCCACGCGACGTCACGCCCTTGAAGAAGGCCGTCTTTTTCCATGCGCTTGAGCTCAGGGTAAATCTGCGAGTCGGGGGCATGCCAGACGTGGGCGACAGAAGATTGGAAGCGCTTCGAGAGGTCATAACCCGTCATGGGCTCTACGGCAAGGAGGGCAAGGAGGGCGTAGCGCAGACTCATGGCTTAGGTCCCCTTCGACTCCGCTGGTGCAGCCCAGCTCGTGCAACTCACTATCTCTCTCGTTAGTTTACCGATATCCCCGCTTTGCCGTGCCATCCCTTGTGTAAAGAAACGTTTGGCTTGCCCGGATCATTTGGTGCATCGAGGGGGTGGGGAAATGGTCCCGCTGATTTTTGCTTCGTGATTCGGTCACGACGTAACAAGGTGAACTCCATGACGGGGTGGATGGCTACACCGTTTATCACAACCACCTTCTGCGTGTTATTGGGGTGAGCATGCACGACGCAAAACAGGTGATCGAGCCGTCGAAAAATCGCTCCCATGTATTCGAGCCCCTTTCGCGTTGACAGCGATTCAAGGTCGTGGAATTCGATCACCATGATGCGAAAGCGTCGGAGAGTCTCGTCAGAGGCTGCCGCAAGAGTTGACCATTCCGCATCCTCGATGTCCATCTGCAGGAGAAGGTCTCCCGTGTTCGAGTCGCTGACGGGAGCTCGTGTCGCTACCCAGGTGTCAAGCGAAATTGTCTGAGTAGCGGCGTTGTCAGCCGAACCGAGCCAGAGCGGTTCAAAATGCAGCAACTCGTTTTCTAGGGGCGAGGACGCGACTGAGGCATCCGCCATGAAAGAAGGAATGCCTCTCAGCGCTAAATCCCGCTCGAAGTTTGCCACGTCGCTGACGCCGGGCGAAAAACACGCCCGGATTCCGACGAGGTCATCGGGCACGAGATAGCCGCCGTCAAACTCGTCACCGACACGAATCAGGGTGTGTTCGGTTCCCACAGGCCACATGAGTCGAATCGCGGCGAGGACGTCCGTGCGCAGTGAGCTGCGGGTGGCAGTGAATCCCATCGACTGAAGGGCAACCCGAATCCTGTGCAAGCCAAAACGCTTCCACTCGCGACGTCGTTGAGCAATCGCCGACTCGGCCACGTCGGACCTCAGCCGAGAGAGCAATCTCATGCACTAATTTTGCACCATCCCGCCTCAGAAGACGGCTAAAAGTAGACTCATTTCGTGGCAGACAACGAAGCTCCGAACCGGTCGCGCAACTCACTTTCGCTCCTGTCGGATACTGTGGACAAATGATAGCATTTGCTATATGAAGACCGATTTGTCTATTCTCGAGCAGTTGAAGGCCGAGGCTGTTGCGGCTGACCGGCTCTATGCACGGTCTCGAAAAATGTTGGTCGATGCCGTTCGGTCGGGCATCAAAGCAGGGCTAAGCCAACGAGACGTTGCTGAGGCCGTCGGGCGAAGCCAACCTGAAATTTCGCGTCTCGTGCGGTTTCAAGGCCAGTCCCCGCTGGGCCGGAAACTCCGAGCTCATCGCGGTGACGTTATCGAAATCGCAAAAGCCCACGGCGCGAGAGATCTCAGGGTGTTTGGAAGCGTGAGCACAGGTAACGACAATGAAAATTCTGACATTGACCTGTTGGCGACATTTGACCCTGAGGTCGACTTGTTTGACATAGCCCGACTTGAGTTGGCGTTGAGCGCTTTGCTGGGGGTTCACGTTGATGTGGTTCCGGAGAAGTCCTTGAGGGAATTTCTCAAAGACCGGGTGCTTAACGAAGCGGTTCCGCTATGAGCCGGTCGGACCAAGAATTGGTCCGTGACGCACTTGATCACATTGATGTCTTGAAGGGTCACTTGACGCAGGGGAATCTCTCAGATATCACCATCGCAGATGCTGTCAACATGCGCCTTTCTGCAGCGATTGAAACACTGGCCCAGACAACTCCTGAGTTGCGAGAAAAGTACTTCGGCGCCGAGTGGCAATTGATGTGGGCAACCAGAAACAGAATCTCCCACAGTTATTCGTTTGTCGATGTCGAGATCATTCAGAAGACAGTCGAGAATCGTCTGCCACATTTAGAAGCCCAACTTCGTGCAGCGCTGAGTGAATTCCAAAATTAGGCTGTAATCGTGGCAGACAACGAAGCTCCGAACCGGTCGGTCACTGCCCGCGCGCTCGCCGTCCTAGAAACGTTTGACGTTAAGCACCGCCGGCAATCCCTCGCTTCAATTTCGCGGCGCTCAAACCTGCCGCTGACCACGGTACATCGCCTTGTTCACGAGCTTGCGAAAAATGCGGCACTGGTGCGTGGCGCCGATGGTGACTACGAAATTGGCAGCAAGATGTGGCGCATCGGGCTCTTGGCCTCCGTGCATGCCGACCTGCGCGAAGTCGCACTCCCTTATATGGAGGACGTGTACGAGCTCAGCAACGATGCCGTGCAGATCGCGGTCATCGACGGCCTTCGCTGTCTCGTCGTGGAGCGCATTGCCGGCTCCCGCACGATGTCGGTCATGAGCACACCGGGTTCACGCCTTCCTCTGCACGCGACGGGCGTCGGAAAGGTGCTGCTCGCCTTCGGCAGCCCCGAGCTTCAAGATGCGGTGCTCAATTCCCTCGATCGCTATACCGATACCACCATCACGGATGCGGCCAAGCTCCGTTCCCAACTCGCGACCATCAAGTCCCAGGGATTTGCGAAGACCCACGAGGAACTTGTGCCGGGCGCCACGTCGATAGCGGTACCTCTTCGGGGCAAGGCCGGCAAAGTCATTGCGGCTCTCGGAATCGTGGCCCCCAGTGATGACAACCGCGACATTTTGCGGATGCTCCCGGTCATGCAGGTGACGGCAACCGCGTTGTCGAAGAAACTCGTTGAGAGCGGTTATTAGCCTTCCGGTATCCGGAATGGACATTGGCAATCTCACTCTCGATGTAGTTATCTTGGAACATACGCTCAGCGTGGGCATTCAAGGGAGAATCATGGCACGTGTAGTTCGAGGCACGCCTCGCACCTCAATGGACATCGTCGACGGCCTCGCCGCATTGGGCGTCGCCACGGTGCATGAGTCTCAGGGTCGCATCGGCCTTCTCGACATTCGTCTTCGCCCCATCTTCCCTGCCAAGATTGCCGGCAACGCCCTGACCTGTGAAGTTGCGCCCGGCGACAACTGGTCGATTCACGTGGCAGTGGAGCAGGCTCAGCCCGGCGACATTTTGGTCGTCACGCCGACCAGCCCCTGCGATGACGGTTACCTCGGTGATCTCCTCGCCGAGAGCCTCATGGCCCACGGCGTTCGCGGTCTCGTGATCGATGCCGGTGTGCGCGATGTCGATACTCTCACCGAGATGGGCTTCCCCGTCTGGTCGAAGAGCATTGGCGCCCAAGGAACGGTCAAGCAGACCATTGGCGACGTTCAGGTTCCCATCGTCATTGCCAACCAGTACGTTCGCCCCGGTGACGTCATCGTCGCCGACATCGATGGCGTTGTCGTCGTGCGCCGTGAGGATGCCGCTGAGGTCTTGACGAAGGGTCTGGAGCGCGAGGCGAACGAAACCGCCAAGCGTGCGCGCCTGGCTGCCGGTGAACTGGGTCTCGACATCTATGGCATGCGTGAGGCGCTCGCCGCCAAGGGATTGGTCTACGAGGACTACGCAGCCTCTGAGAATCACGCGGAATGAAGAATTCTCAGGTAGCGATTGACTGCTCCGTCATGCGCGGGGGAACCTCCAAGGGCCTGTACTTCTTGGCGGAGGATTTGCCGAGCAACCGCGCGGCCCGCGATACCTTCTTACTCGCAGCAATGGGTTCACCCGACGTGCGCGAAATCGATGGAATGGGTGGCGGGCATCCGCTGACCTCCAAGGTGGCGGTCGTCAATAAGTCCGAGCGCCCCGGCATCGATGTCGACTACCTGTTTTTGCAGGTGTGGCCCGATCGCGCCGAAGTGAGCGACCAGCAAAACTGTGGCAACATTCTGGCCGGTGTCGGCCCCTTCGCCATCGAAAAGGGCCTCATTGAGCCTCAGGATGGCATAACGCCTGTTGCTATTTATATGGCGAACACCGACTCCAAGGCCACGGCCTTCGTCGAGACCCCCGACTACATCGTCAACTACGCCGGCGACGCGCGGATCGATGGTGTTCCCGGAACGCATGCTCCCATCAACATTAACTTTGAGGATGTCGCGGGCTCCAGCTGCGGTAGCCTCCTGCCCACCGGCAACGTTGTTGACGTGGTCAACGGGGTGGAGGTCACGTGCATCGATAACGGCATGCCCGTGGTGTGCCTGAACGCTTCCGACTTTGGCATCACCGGCTACGAAACTCCCGCCGAGCTCGAGGCCAACGAGGATCTCAAGGCTCGCGTCGAAGAGATTCGTTTGGCGGTGGGACCCATGATGAACCTGGGGGATGTCACCAACAAGACTGTTCCCAAGATGAGCCTGTTGTCCCCGGCAAAGGATGGCGGATTGCTCAGCACCCGCACGTTCATCCCGCACCGCGTGCACGAATCCATCGGAGTTCTCGGCGCCGTCTCGGTCGCCACCGCCTGCATGCTCGAAGGCAGTGTCGCGGCTCAGATTGCCGGACTGACCACGATTGGGTCCAGCCTGGAGGTTGAAGTCGAACACCCCAGTGGGTTCTTCACCGTGCAAATGGAGGTCGACAACTCCTCGGGAACGCCTGTCGTCACCAAATCTGCTTTGCTCCGCACCGCTCGCATGCTCATGTCGGGCTCCATTTATGTCCTCGAATCCGCTTGGGAGAACGCATGATCATCGATTGCCACGGCCACTACACAACGGCCCCCGAACTCCACAACCAGTGGCGCATCGACCAGCTCGCTGCCTTTGCTGCGGGCGAGCCCAGCCCCGCGTACCCCGAGATTTCTGATGCCATCATCATCGAGTCGATTGAGTCCAACCAGCTTCGCCTCATCACGGAGCGCGGCTCGGATCTCACAATCTTCTCTCCCCGGGCATCCGCCATGGGACACCACGAAGGCGATCAGCGCATCAGCCTCGAGTGGACCATTGCCTGCAACAACCTGATCAAGCGCGTCGTCGACCTGTTCCCCGGCGTCTTCATCGGCGTCGGCCAACTGCCGCAGTCCCCCGGTGCCGACCTGACCGAGACGATTGCCGAACTTGAGCGGTGCGTCAACGAGCTCGGCTTCATCGGCGTCAACCTAAACCCTGACCCCAGCGGCGGCATGTGGAACACGGTCCCCTTGACCGACACGTTCTGGTTCCCCCTCTACGCGAAGATGGTCGAACTCGATGTTCCCGCCATGATTCACGTGTCGGCATCGTGCAACGCCAACTTTCATGCCACCGGCGCTCACTACATGAATGCTGACACGACGGCCTTCATGCAGCTTCTTCAGGGCGACCTGTTCGCGGAGTTCCCCTCTCTCAAGTTCATCATTCCTCACGGTGGTGGAGCGGTTCCGTACCACTGGGGTCGCTACCGCGGTCTGGCCGACATGCTGAAGAAGCCCAACCTCTCGACGCACCTGATGAACAACGTGTTCTTCGACACGTGCGTCTATCACCAGCCCGGAATTGACCTTCTGGTAGATGTCATCGACAACAAAAACATCCTGTTCGGCTCCGAGATGATTGGTGCCGTTCGTGGAATTGACGAGACGACCGGTCAGTACTTCGATGACACCAAGCGCTACATTGACGCGGCCAAGATTACGGATGCCGAACGCACCAGCATCTTCTCCAGCAACGCGCGCGCCGTCTTCCCTCGTCTCGATGCGGCCTTGAAGTCACAGTCGGTTGGAACGGGCGCATGAGCACCGCCTTCGTGAAAGACGCCGACTGGCTGGATTGGCATCCCAACCCCAGCACGCCAAAGTTTGTCGTTCCTGCGGGCTCGGTTGACGCGCATTGCCACGTCTTCGGCCCCGGCGATATCTTCCCGTTTGCTCCCGAGCGCAAGTACACGCCCTGTGATGCCAGCCGGGAGCAGCTCTTTGCTCTGCGCGATTTTCTCGGCTTCGAGAAGAACGTCGTCGTGCAGGCCACGTGCCACGGTTCCGATAACTCGGCTCTGCTCGATGTGCTGGAGCACTCCGATGACCGTGCTCGCGGAGTCGTAACGGTCACCCCCACGGTCACGCATGAAGAGCTCGCACGCATGCACGAACTTGGTGTTCGCGGCGTTCGATTCAACTACGTGAAGCGCCTCGTTGACCCCAAGCCCGATGATTACTACCGCGAGATCATCGAAAAGATTCGCCCTCTGGGCTGGCACGTCGTGCTCTATTTCGAACCTGCCGACCTGTTGGAGAAGTGGGACTTTTTCACGTCCCTCAACATCCCGATTGTTATTGATCACATGGGACGCCCAGATGTCACCAAAGACGTCAACGGCCCCGAGTTCGATACGTTCTTGCGCTTCATGCGCGAGAACACCAATGTGTGGTCCAAGGTGAGTTGCCCCGACCGCATCACCGTCAGTGGAGCTCCGCTGTATGCCGACGTCGTTCCCTTCGCGAAGACCATCGTGGAAGAGTTCAGCGATCGCGTGCTGTGGGGAACCGACTGGCCTCATCCGAACATGAAAAAGGAGATGCCCGATGACGGCATCCTCGTTGACTACGTTCCTTCTATTGCGACGACCCCGTCGCTACAAGTGAAACTGCTTGTGTCCAATCCCAACACCCTCTACTGGAGCTAACAATGAAGCCCAATTTTGAGCAGTTCAAGGACATCCCCGGCACCACGATCTTCACCATTGAGAAGACGCGCCAGGGATACCACCTCAATGAATTCTGCATGAGCCTGCGCACGGCAGAGAACCGCGTGCGTTTTCTGGCGGATGAGAGTACGTATCTCGACGAGTGGAAGATGAGCGAAGACCAGAAGCAGGCTGTGCTGACGCGTGACTTCCAGAAGATGCTGGACACCGGCGGCAACGTCTACTTCTTGGCGAAGCTTTTCGCCTCCGACGGACTGTCTTATGTGCAGGCCGTGAGCACCATGACCGATATGAACGTGGAAGAGTACACCGCGATGATGGTGGCCGGCGGCCGCAACGTCGAAGGCTGGCGCTCCAAGAAAGAACGAGGAGAAGCCTAATGGCACGCATCACCGCAGGAATTGCCACCAGTCACGTGCCCGCTGTGGGCGCCGCTATTGACTTGGGACGCACCCAAGAGCCGTACTGGAAGCCCATGTTTGACGGGTACGAATTCTCCAAGAACTGGATGAAGACGAACAACCCCGACGTGGCCATCATCGTCTACAACGACCACGCGTCGTACTTCGGAATGGACATCATTCCCACCTTCGCCGTGGGGATCGCTGAGTCCTTCGCCATCTGCGACGAGGGCTACGGACCCCGTCCGGTTCCCGTTGTTGAGGGTGCCCCCGAGCTGGCGACGCACCTTGCCGCATCCTTGATTCTGGATGACTTCGACTTGACGATCCTGAACGTGCTCGAGGTGGACCACGGCCTGTCCGTTCCCCTCTCGCTCATGTACGGTAGCCCCGACAAGTGGCCCACCAAAGTCATTCCCTTGGCCGTCAATGTCGTCATGTACCCGCAGCCCTCGGGTGAGCGGTGCCTCGCGTTGGGCAAGGCAATTCGCGACGCCGTCGAGCAGTTTGACGAGGACCTGAGCGTTCAGGTCTGGGGAACCGGCGGCATGAGCCACCAAATTCAAGGCGCTCGCGCGGGTCTCATCAACCTGCCGTTCGACCGCAAATTTATGGATGACCTGATCAACCAGCCCGAGGTGCTTCAGTACAAGCCTCACCTCGAGTACATGATTGAGGCCGGTTCTGAAGGTGTCGAGCTCATCATGTGGCTCGTCATGCGTGGAGCCCTCGGTGAGAATGTCGACGAGGTGTACCGCTTCAACCACGTTCCCGCCTCGAACACCTCGGTGGGTCACCTCATCTTGACGCCAAAGGAAAACGCCTAACAGTGAGTACACCAGTGAATATTGCCGTCGTCGGGCTGGGAGCCTTCGGGCAGAAGCACCTCGACGCGCTTGCCCTCATCGACGACGCCACTATTCACTCGGTGGGCCACAGCCGTCTCGGAATTGCCGAGGAGGTGGCTGCAAAATACGGCGCCACCTCGGCGACTCCGGCCTTTGACGACTTCGCCGCCCTGCTGGCGCAGCCCGATCTGGATGCCGTCATCTTGGCCACGCCCACTCACCTGCACCACGACCAGACCATTCAGGCTCTTCGTGCCGGCAAGCACGTCATGGTCGAGATCCCCATGGCCGACAACCTCGCGGGCGTGCAAGAGATTGTGAACGTTCAGAAGGAGACAGGCCTCATCGCGATGGCGGGGCACACACGTCGGTTCAACCCGTCGCACCAGTACGTTCACCACAAGATCGTGGCGGGGGAATTCAACATCCAGCAAATGGATGTTCAGACCTACTTCTTCCGTCGCACCAACATGAACGCCCTCGGACAGCCTCGATCCTGGGCCGATCACCTGCTGTGGCATCACGCCGCTCACACGGTGGACCTCTTTCAGTACCAGACGGGCGAGAAGATTGTTCAGGCCAACGCGGTTCAGGGGCCCAAGCATCCTGAGCTCGGCATTGCCATGGACATGTCGATTCAGCTTCGCACCGAGAGTGGCAAGATTTGTACGCTCTCGCTCTCGTTCAACAACGACGGCCCACTGGGCACGTTCTTTCGCTACATCGGCGATACCGGCACCTACATTGCCCGGTACGACGACCTGTTCACCGGCAAAGAAGAGCCCATCGACGTCTCGAAAGTTGACGTGTCGATGAACGGCATCGAGCTTCAGGATCGCGAGTTTGTCTCGGCCATCCGGGAGAAGCGTGAGCCCAACTCGTCGGTCGCCCAAGTACTGCCGTGCTACATCGTTCTGGATGCCTTGCAGCAACAGCTCGACTACTAGCACCACGAAGCCAGGAGGCCAGCGCCTTCTCGCGCAAGGGGTATCACTTCGGTGGTGCCCCTTGTTCGTTAACCAGCCAATTAGGGGAGCTTGCTGAAGGGGATCTTCTTGCCGTGCAAGATGCGGCCGTAGTTGAACTCGATGGGCCCAATCATGGTGCTCTCGTAGCCGCTCTCGTTGAGCATCTCGACCACGTCGAGCATTTCGATCTGGCGGCGCTTCACGTGTTGCGCGGTGCCGGAGAGGTAGCGCTTGGCGGTAGCCGCCGAGCTGGAGTCGAACTCCCGCAAAATCTCTTCGTAGGCCCAGTCCTGCAGGCCCATGCTTTCAGCTGCCCACAGGGTGTCGATGATGACACCCGCCATTCCCTTGGCCAAAATGCTGCGGATGAGCTTGCGAGCGGCAGCCTCGCCGGGAACCTCCGACACGTACTCGAGGTCGAGACCGAAGGGTGTCATCAGCTCAATAAACTTTGCGGCTCCAGCGCCGGCGATGCCCATGGGGACCTTTTCGGCCAGACCGGGAACCGGGCGCATGATGGCCACATCCACGAAGGCTCCGTCGGGAAAGACGGTTGCCATTTTCTTCTTCATGGCGGGCGTTCCCGTATTGAGGTCGGCGAACAGCGCACCGGGCTTGAGAAGCGGGGCGACTTCTTCGGCAATCTTCGCGGCGACCCGGGAGGAGTTGATGGAGAGCACGATGTCGGCTCCCGTGACGGCCTCGTTGATGGTCGCGGTCAGCGGAACCGTGGGGTTCGCAGGGTTGGCCACATCGAATCCAACGACATCAAGCCCGGCGGCAGCGAGCCCGCCAGCAATAAGCGATCCGGCTTCACCGTGGCCGATGATGGCAACTTTGATGTTTTTCGTCATGACCCTATTCTCCCGCAGGTTGGCCCGCGCCGGTGCGGATCGAGAGTCTTGATTGCGGGGCTCAGGCACGCAATACTGTGACGACAGGGGGGAGAATTCAACCGATGAAAGGAACCATGACAGTGACGTCATTGCCAAAAATGATGAGAGCGGCCGTGTTGGCATCTGACTCCCCGACGCTCCGCATCGAGACCATTGCCGTGCCCCAGCCGCACGAAGACGAGGCTCTGATTCGGGTCACGTCGTGTGGCGTCTGTCACACCGACCTCCACGTCATCAAAGGCGAGGTTGCCTTCCCTCGACCGGCGGTGCTCGGTCATGAAATCAGTGGCACGATTGTCTCGTTTGGCGAAAATACTGCCGACACCCACGGCCTCAGCGAGGGGGATCGCGTCGCCGGTGCCTTCATTATGCCCTGCACTAACTGTGCTGCCTGCCTCAAGGGTCGTGATGATTTGTGCGCGAATTTCTTCGGTCAGAACCGCCTCAAGGGAACGCTCTACGACGGTACGAGCCGCCTGAGTATGCCTGACGGATCTTTTCTTGCCATGTATTCCATGGGTGGTTTGGCGGAATACGCGGTCGTCCCCGTGTCTGCCCTCGCCCGACTGGCCGACACGGTCGACCTCGAAACGTCCTGCATTTTGGGCTGCGCCGGACTGACGTCGTATGGCGCAGTTTTTCGGTCGGGCCAGGTCGAGTCCGGGGCCACCGTTGCGATTGTTGGGGTCGGCGGCATCGGTTCGAGCCTCATCCTGATGGCTAAGGCCGCGGGAGCATCCGTGATAGTCGCCGTCGATATTGCCGACGACAAGCTCGAGCGTGCCCGGGAGCTGGGCGCAACTCACACCGTGAATTCCCGAGAAGTCGACCCTGTCGCGGCCGTTCGTGAGATGACGGCGGGCGGGGCCGATGTTGCCTTCGAGGCGCTCGGCAACCCGACCACGTTTAAACAGACATCGCAAATGTTGGCCGACGGAGGCCGGATGGTCGCGATTGGGATTGCTGCCGGAGCTGCCACAGCCGATATCGAAATAACCCCCTTGGTGCGTCGCGGCTACACGATTACCGGATCATTCGGAGGCCGAACCCGCGTGGACCTGCCGGCCGTCACAAAAATTGCCGCCGACGGCGGCTTTGACGTGAGCACCCTCGTGACGAGACGCTACTCTCTCGAGGAAGCGGATGAGGCCTATCAGGCCCTTGCCCGCGGAGAAATCACGGGCAGGGCCATCATTGTCATGTAGCCCAGAACCCTAGCGGTCGAAGGAAGCAGCCTGGGCGGGAGTGTGGTGATCGCCCTCGGGCTGCGTCACGTTATCGAGCGCGCGCACCTGCTCAGTGGTGAGCACAACATCCGTGGCGGCCATGTCCTCTTCAAGGTGCGGGATGCGAATGGTTCCCGGAATGGGTGACCAGTCGGCACCCTTCGCCAGCAACCAGGCGAGGGACACTTGCGCCAGGGTCGCGCCGACCTGATCGGCAACGGCCTGAACATCGCTCAAGCGCTGGAGGTTGGTCTCGAAGGCGCCCTCCGCGAAGCGGGGATTGGTGAGGCGCCAGTCGTCGGCATCCAGCTGATCGCGCGACTGGAGTTTTCCGCTCAAGATCCCACGACCGAGAGGGGAGTAAGGAACGAAGCCGATGCCAAGTTCCCGCAAAACGTCGAGCGTGCCATCATCGGCATCGCGTGACCAAAGAGAGTACTCGGACTGCAGGGCCGTTATCGGGTGCACGGCGTTGGCTCGACGAATCGTGTTCTGGCCCGCTTCGGAGAGGCCGATGTGAAGAATCTTGCCCTCGCTGACCAGTTCAGAGAGGGTTCCGATGACATCTTCAATGGGAACGGTCTTATCGACCCGGTGCTGGTAGTAGAGGTCAATGTGATCGGTATCCAGACGTGTCAGCTGGCCCTCGATAGCGATGCGGATGTTGGCGGCCGAACTATCAATTGAACTGGCGCTCCCCGTGTGAGAAATCAGCCCAAACTTGGATGCCAGAGTGACGGAGTCGCGCCGGCCTTTCAGCGCCTTGCCGACCAACACCTCGTTGAGAAAGGGGCCGTACATCTCTGCCGTGTCGATGTGGGTCACGCCCAACTCGAGCGCCCGGTGAATCGTGCGGATCGAGTCTTCATCGGACTGGTCGCGCCCCGTGTAGATATGGGACATTCCCATGCAGCCAAGGCCAATGCGGGAGACTTTCAGGTCACGAAGCTGGGTGTATTCCATGCCTTAAATCTACAACCGATTGCCGAATGAGTAGCTCGGTGGGCAAGACGACATCATGAGAAATGCCATCAGGATGCTCAATTTGTCGCAACAGCTCGGCAACGGCTTCAGCGGCAAGCTTTTCGACCGGACGGGCAACAACGGTGAGCCCGCCGCCGAGAACCTGAGCCCACGGGCTGTCGTCGACCGTCACGATCGAGAGGTTCTGGCCAATCACGAGGCCTCTCTTCTGGGCCACGGCGAGCACCGCCAAAAGCATGTCGTTGTTCGACGTAAAGATGAACGTTGGCGGATGCGGCGAATCAAGCAACTGCTCGACACCGGACTGCGCGACCTCAAGGCTGGCGGGAACAAACCTCCACTGCACGCTATTGGCTGGCAATGTGGCAGCCGCGGCGCCGTGTTTGATTCCGTTGATACGCCCCATGATGGAGGAAATAATGCCATCGGGCTGGACTGATGTCACGGCGGGGATGCCGGCCACACGAACGAGACAGCCAATGTCGCGGTGCCCCAGCGACACGGCATATTCGATGGCAGCGGCACAACTTGTGAGGTCGTCGGTAGTGAAGGTGCTGGCATTCACGCCGTCGGCTTTTCGGTCAAAAAGCACAATGGGGGTGTTGCGAAGAGCGGGGGTTAAGAGGTGCTCGTGGCTGCCGATGGGGACGGGAACGACAATGAGTCCGTCCACTTGCTTTTCCAGCAAGTGGGTGACGGCCTCCCGTTCAGCCCCAAGATTTTCCGCCGTGTTGGAAACGAGAACTTGGAAGCCCGACTCCGCGGCCGCGTCGACGATGGCTTTTGTGGCACGGTCGAAATAGGCGTTGGTGAAGTTGCTGATGATGACCAGACCGAGCGTTTTTGTCCGACCATGGCGCATCGCCTGCGCCGTTTGATTGGGGATATAGCCCAGTTCATCGGCAATTTTTTGAACGTGAGCGGCGGTTTTTGCCCCCACGCGTCCGTAGCCGCTGAGAGCTCGAGATGCCGTTGCGCGAGAGACGCCGGCGGCGGCGGCAACCCCAACAAGTGTCGGCACAGAGACGGGTTCGTTCACGGGAGGTTTCCTTTGAGTTACCAAATTGTGATAAACGGAAAGCCTTTTCAGCTTGCAAAAGTTCTGCCGTACCACTCACAATATATCTATTCACCATTTGTGAGAACGTTCTCGCAGATTTTTCATCAAAGGAGATAAAGAATAATGAAGGTTTCCAAAAAAGCCCTCGCACTGGTTGGTGTTGCTTCGGCCATCACCCTTCTCGCTGGTTGCGCAAGCACCGGAACAGCAACAACGTCGGCAGACAAGCCCATCACCATCGCATTCGTCATGGGTGCAGAGTCTGACCCCTTCTTCCAGGCCATGAAGGTCGGCGCTGAAGAAGAAGCCGCTGCTGAGGGCGTTACCCTCATCTGGCAGGGCGACCCCGCAAAGTACTCTGCTGAGACACAGATCCCCATCGTTGACGCCGTTCTCGCGCAGCAGCCTGATGGCCTCGTTCTCATCCCGACTGACCCGGTAGCTCTGCAGCCATCCGTTGCCAAGGCAATTGCCGCTGGTATCAAGGTTGCCAACGTTGACACCCATGTCAACGACCTCAGCGACGTCAGCATCTTCATCACCGGCGACAACGCTGACGGTGGCTCAAAGGCTGCTGACGCAATCGCCACACAAATTGGCTACAAGGACGGCTCGAAGTACCAGGTCGTCGTTGGTCTGACCAGTGCAACCGCAACGACCAACGTTGCTCGTCTCGATGGCTTCAAGGCTCAGGTTGCTGCAAAGTACCCCGGCATCGAAGTTGTAGACGTTGCCTACTCTGAGTCCAACCCTGAGACCGCTGCTACCAACGTCAACAACTGGTTGACCAAGTACCCCGAGCTCTCTGGCATCTTCGCTATCGATGGAACCAACGCTTCGGGTGCTGCTGCAGCTCTCGAGTCCAAGGGCCTCACCGGCAAGGTTGCTCTCGTGGGCTACGACGCATACCCCGACAACGTCGCCAAGATCAAGTCTGGTATCTTCACCGCTCTCATCGCTCAGGACCCTGCTGCTGAAGCCCGCTTGGCCATCAAGGCTCTCGTGGACCTCATCAAGAACGGCACCAAGCCTGCTGAGTCCTCCGTCGTCATCCCTAACGTCACACTCACCAGCAAGACGTCAGACGCTGACTTCGCGAAGTACACGTACGTAGCTTCTAAGTAACACAACTCGTAAGACCATTGGCGAAGGAGCCACAGTGACCAACAACACCCAAACACAGAGCAAGCCAAGCGCCTCACAGCGGTGGCAGAAGCTTGCAGCAATAGGTTCCAACCAGTCCACCATTCTTGTGGCGGTCCTGGTGATCCTGGTTGTGGTGTTCACCATTCTGGAACCGAAGTTCTTGTCCGCTCAAACGGCAAGCAACGTTCTGACCGACTGGGGTTCTGTAGTTCTCATCGCCGTGGGAATGACGTATGTGATCATCAGTGGTGGCATCGACCTCTCGGTCGGTGCTTCCATTGCCCTCAGCGGCGTTGTCGCCGCATGGTTCATGGTCAACGTCTTAGGTCTTTCGCCTAAGGCAACCGGGGGCGAGGTCGTGTACGGCCTCGTTCTCGGAACCATCGTCGCCATCCTGACCGGCCTTGCTGTCGGCCTGGTTAATGGCTTCCTTATTACCAAAGCAAAAATCCCGCCCTTCATCGCGACGCTGGCCACTATGGGAGCCGGTCTCGGCTTTGCCGTCATCATCTCCAGCGGAATGCCCATCGGTGGTCCGAATGACTTCACCGTCATCTCCGCCATGAACCCCAGCACCAACCCCCTCTCGTGGGCCGTGCTCGCCGTCATTGTCGTGATCGTCATCGCTGGCCTGTTTCTTCACAAGGCAAAATTCGGTATCTACACGTACGCGATTGGCTCGAACACGTTCGCCGCTCGCGGCGCGGGAATCAACGTCGAACGCCACCTGGTCGCCATTTACGCTCTCTCCGGCGCTCTCGCCGGCCTGACCGGCATGTACGTCTACATGCGTCTGGGAGCGGGATCGCCCTCCTCCGGTACCGGTCGTGAACTGGATGCCATTGCCGCCGTTGTGATCGGTGGCGCATCGCTCATGGGTGGTATCGGCCGCGTCTGGGGCACCGTCCTCGGAACCCTCATCCTCTTCACCGTTCAATCTGGTTTGATCATGGCCGGCGTCGCGCCCGACTGGAAAAAGGTCGTCGTCGCTATCCTCATCGCTGTCGCAGTCGCAGCGCAGACCTTCAACAAGAAAGGGCGGTAATCATCATGGCAATTGGTGACGTGCTTTACGAAGCAAAAAACATCTCCAAGAAGTATGGATCCGTCGTTGCTCTGGATGGCGCCAGCTTCAAGCTGCACGCGGGCGAGGTCATCGGTCTCGTGGGCGATAACGGTGCCGGAAAGTCCACCCTGGTCAAGATTCTTTCCGGGGCCTATACGCCCGATAGCGGAAGCCTTTTTCTTGATGGCGAACAGCGCGTTTGGACCTCTCCTCGTGAGGTTTTGGATGCGGGCGTTGAAACCCTGTACCAAGATTCCGGATTGGCTCCGCACCTCAGCGTGAGCCAGAACGTCTTCCTTGGACGCGAAAAAGTTGTCAAAGGATTCTTCGGCAAGCTTGGTTTCGTTGCGAAGAAGCAGATGGAACACGAAGCGCACCGCGACCTCGAAGAAGTAGGAATCGCGGTTCCCGCGTCCGACCGCTCCGTCTCGCAGCTTTCGGGTGGCCAGCGTCAGGCTGTCGCTATTGGCCGTGCCGTTGCCTGGGCTCGCAAGGTCATCATCCTCGATGAGCCCACCAATCACCTCGGTGCTCGTCAGGCATCCGAAGTTCTGCAAATCGTCAAGAACGCTAAGAAGAAGGGGCTGGGCGTTATTTTCATCTCACACACCCTTCCTCACGTTCTCGAGGTCACCGACCGCATCATCGTTTTGCGCCTCGGCAAGATCGTCAAAATTGCTCCGACGTCGGAGTTCACCGGTGACACCCTGGTCGGTACGATCACGGGCACCATCCAGACCCTCAAGCTCGAGGGCGACTAAGAGATCCGTGGCCGGCGCTGTTCCCCCCTGTCCGTGCCGGCCACCACTCTTTCACCGCACTTTGGCCACTCTGTCGTCACGGAGCCATAGGGTAAAGGCATCATGATGCCCACTGCGCAAAACATCCTTGCTATCGATGCCGGGCAGACCGGCATTCGCGTGATGCACGTGGGTGATGGCCTGGATCGCGTCCCGGACTCGAGCGAGAGTGGCCGCGCCCGTTCCACTATCCGTGACTTCCCCGGAATTCGCACCGACCGGGAGCTCCTCCCGCAGCTCGTGGCTGTTGTCGAACAGTTTTGCGCCGAGACCTCCCTGCCAGTGCATGTTGTCGCCGCCGGCGTTTCGGGACTGACAGCGAGTGAATCTCGGGCAGACACCCTCGTCGCCGGCCTCTCTTCCGCAGGCATCACGGCCGCGTATCTCGCGCACGATTCGATTACGGGATATCTAGGGAGCCTCGGAACTCGGCCGGGTGCCGTCGTCGCTGCCGGCACGGGCGTCGTGACGCTCGGTGTTGGTCCGGCGGGGATTGCGCGCGTGGATGGCTGGGGGAACATCATCGGCGATGCTGGCAGTGGATACTGGATTGGGCGCGCGTCCCTGGAGGCGGCGCTTCGGGCTCACGATGGGCGAGGCAAGCACACATCCCTCATCTCTCTCTTGACCGAAAACTTCTCGTCGCCCGAGGCCGCGTACATCGAGTTACAAACCAACCCCGATCGCGTGCGGTTCATTGCCGCCTTTGCAAAACAGGTCGCAGCGCACGCTGAGGCCGATGCCGTTGCGCGAGACATCATCCGGCGAGCGGGGGAGGAGCTGGCACTGTCGGTTGCCACGGCCCTCGGGCGCGCGGGACTTCTGGAGCCGACCGATGGCGCCGATGTCCTCACACGCGTTGGCGGGAACGGCCGGGCCACGGTCCCCAACGTCAGCTGGGCCGGAGCCCTCCTGTCGGGGGAACTCCTTCATGCCGACTTCGAGGAGTCCCTTCGTCGTCGAGTTCCACATGTCGTGATGTCGCCACCGATAGGCGCGCCCCTCGACGGTGTGGCACTCCTTCCCTCCCTCAAGAGCGACAACCCCCTTCTCTCGGCGGTCGCGGTGTCCGGAGCGACCCCAAGAGCCGCCTCCGCCACTGCTTTGTGACCCAGCAATCTCCCTACTTCGACACCTTAGGCTTAAGTTATGTCCTCCCCCACAGACCTTCTTGTTATTGCCCGTCTCCTCGCGCTCGAAGCAGGCGAGCTCATTGTGCGCCTGCGCGCCGAGGGAGTGGAGATCGCCGCCTCTAAGTCCAGTGCGGAAGATGTTGTCACGTTTGCCGATCGGCAATGTGAGGAATTCCTCCGGAACCGTCTCGCCGAACTGCGACCCGATGACGGATTCTTTGGAGAAGAAGGGGGCGACGACCGAGGGTCCAGCGGCCTGACCTGGATCGTTGACCCGATTGACGGAACCGTTAACTATTTGTATGGCATTCCGCAATACGCGGTGAGCATCGCCGTCGTTCAGGGAGAACCAAACCCGGCGACATGGACGGCACTCGCTGGCGCTGTTATCAACCCGGTAGCGGGGGAGTTGTACACGGCATCTCAGGGTGCCGGGGCATTCCTCGAGACCGGAATTCTTGAATCTGCACCATCCGTTACGAGGCGACTCGTCATTAACCCCGTGACGGATCTGTCGCTCACCCTTGTAGGAACCGGATTCGCGTATGGCGCTGCACTGCGCGCCGAGCAAGCAGAAGTTCTCACGCGGCTGCTTCCCACTGTTCGGGATATTCGCCGAGCAGGTGCCGCCTCCCTTGACTTGTGCGCGGTTGCCGCTGGTCGTTTGGATGCGTATTTTGAGCGCGATACCAAGCCCTGGGACCATGCCGCGGGTGCTTTGATTGCGCGCGAGGCCGGGGCAAAGGTCGGTGGCCTCGACGGTGCCGCTGAGGGACAAGAGATGGTGTTGGCCGCGCATCCTGAATTGTTCGCAGACCTTGAGAAAGTCCTGAGCGTCTAGGTTCAGGACATGTGTGACTAGCTTTTGCACAGTCTTGCCGGATAGTCTGTAATCGTTCCGTTACATTTCGCTATGGGTGCGCATCGTCCCCCTGCCTAGGCCCCGAGGAATTATCTGTGGGTAATCACATTGAGAGTCAAGACACGTCTGTGTCTGAGCGCTCTGACGTGATGGTGGAGACAGGTCCCGTTGAGATCACGCGTCGTCAATTGCGTGAAGCTGAGGCGGCGCTGCGGCAGAGTGAAATGACAACCGTTGATCTGGATCCGGTTTCTGTCTCCAAACTTGTTGCTGAGGTTGTTTCCGTCGCCGATGCAGCCATCGCCGATCGCGTAGAACGTCAATTGCAGCAGCTTCGCGATTCTGGCGCCCCCGTTTCTGTTGCTGTTGCTGTTCCTGTTGCTGCGGCAGCAGAGCTTCCGCTTCCTCTTCCTCTGCGGCGCGAGCGCATCCGCAACGTCGTTGAGACGCCGCTCACGTCATCCGTTGACGCACCACTGTCGGACTTCGCAGCCGCACCGGCTGAACACGTGGCGCCCACAAGTCGTAAATCATCCCGGCAGTCACAGAAGACGGTGCGCTCAGCGCAACAGGGTCCCACCCCTCCGCGTTCAGCACCGCCGCGCGGGATGTCCGCCAGCACAAAGAAGCCTCACTGGCGCCGCCGCGCGACCGCACGTTTCCTCACGGTGACCGCAATGGTATTCGTGGCCGCGATGGCTGTGGCAACCTCTGTGCCGGCGAATGCACTTCTCAGTGCGCAAGACGTGGAGAACCTCAAGGTTGCTCAGGGTAAAGACGTCGTAACGCAGGCGCAAGACGGCCAGTCAATCGAGGCCTCGGGATCCAGTGTCGCCGCGGGCCGCGATGGTGTTTCCGTTTCCGGGGCAGAACCGGTCAAAGCCTTCACGGACTCATCCTCTAGCAGGATCTCTCCAATCGTTCCCTCATCATCCGGCCCCATCCTGTGGCCTTTCCCCAGCGCGGTTCCCCTGACCGATGGTTTTGGTGCACGTGCGAACATGTGGACGTGGGGTGGATGGACCGGCAACTTCCATAGCGGTCAAGACTTCGACCCCGGCTACGGAACACCCATCCAGGCTGTCGCCGATGGAATTGTCGTGGAAGTTAGCTCGAACCTTTGTGGCCAGGCCGTGGTTATCTCTCACAACGTCAAGGGTGAGAAATTCGACAGTGAGTATTGCCACATGATTTATGGCAGCCCCAACGTTACGGTCGGCGAAAGCATCACCGCCGGCACCATCGTTGGCAACGTCGGGCAAACGGGAATGGCCACCGGCCCCCACCTTCACCTTGAGATTCACGTCGGTGGTAATGCTATCGACCCCCTCGGCTTCCTCCGGGCGAGATCGACAGAGTGGTAGTCGCCGCGTAACTTATCCGCAACGAACAAAAGCACCCCCGCGGAGATGGTAATCTCTTACGGTGCCAATTACTGCTCGTCAGTAAACGGCTACGCCCCGATAGCTCAGTGGTAGAGCATCTCCATGGTAAGGAGAAGGTCGTCAGTTCAATCCTGACTCGGGGCTCGATCGTTCACAGTGATTCATCATATGAATGTTCGTGGCTGGGTAGCTCAGTTGGTTAGAGCGCACGACTCATAATCGTGAGGTCGCGGGATCGTACCCCGCTCCAGCTACCAGAAGATCCACCAGTGGAAACCGTCGAAGATGCTTCGGCGGTTTTTGCGTTGTCGCGAACTGCGCTCGGCTATGTGGCAGAGATGGCGACGTACTGACGCAGTTCAGTGGGGTTCTCCGCCTGTTCGACTAAGAATGCCGCCACGTCGGCCCTGTTTATTGCGCCGATTTTTATGCCGCGAAACAGGGAGTTCTCGGTCCGATACTTCCCTGTGAGCTTCCCATCGAGCAACCGGCCCGGCCGAATGACGATCCAATTCATGCTCGAGCGGGCGACGATTTCTTCCATCCTCGTCTTGTCGGCATAGGAATCTCGCAGTACGTAGTTGAGTAGCAGCTTTGCGACCGGCGTCGCAAAATCTCGACTCGCCCCGGCGCCGAAGCCAGTGACAAACAAGAACGGAACATCTGACGTTCTGTTCTCGTTCAGTTTCGCTAAGAGTGTTGCGCAGTCCGAAAACAAAGTCGTCGCTTCTCGATTGCTGTCAAGGCCCAAGGTAACAATGACAGCATCTGCACCGTCTATAGCGCGGGCGAGGTCAGCCTCGTTGGTGGCACTCCCCAGCACCTCCGTTACAGATTGGTCGTCAGCGACTGTGACGTGCGAACGTGAAAGAGTAGTGACCTCGTGGTTCCGGCTCAGGGCACTCTTCACAGTCTCGAGCCCCAGCCCCTTTGACGCGCCGATAACAGCAATTCGCATTATGTTCCTGACTTTTTAGGTGGGGCGAAGGATTTCTTTTCTCATACAAACTGAAAGGTATTTGCTTTCTAGCATGTACGTCATCAGACAGTAATATGTAGAACTTATAGTACTTTTTTGATAGACTCCGTGGATGGACAAGATAGCGCTCAAAGAGTTGAACCAGCAGACGAGTAAGGTCGTTGCTCGGGTTCGCAACGGTGAGCATCTCATGGTGACGGATCATGGACGTGACGTGGCGATGCTCGTCCCTGTCGTCTCGGCATCAACTTTTCAAACCATGTTGGGCGCTGGCCAGGTGCGACCGGCCCGCACACGGTCCCCACTTCATATTTCGCGAGTGACCCTCGATGAGACGACCGCCGAGATTCGTGCCGACGACAGCGACCGCTTGTGAGTCTTGTTTACCTTGACTCCTCTGCTTTGCTCAAGCTCCTCGTTGAGGAAGCCGAATCCGAGCGACTGAATGGTGTCATCAATAGCTACCTCGCCACAGACGTTCGCTTGGTGACGTCAGCCTTGGCCAAGGTGGAGCTGAGTCGCGCGCGCATTCGAAATGACCTCGGTGGCGCATCCGATCGATTTGAGTCACTCGCCCAAAACAACATTTTTGACATCCTGGATGTCATTCAGATCACCGAACCGATTCTTGATGTGGCGAGTTCGATTCCTCATCACGTGAAGTCCTTGGATGCCATTCATCTGGCCACCGCAGATGTGCTTCGTGAGGATCTAGAGGTTCTCATCACCTACGACGACAACATGCTCCGCGTGGGAAAGCTGTTGAATCTGAACGCGAGGATCGCGTGACATTTCCGTTTCTGCAACAACGCAACGGCTGTCGAGCGTAGCGCTAGGACCTCGGCCTATTATTGGCTCATCTGACGTGACCTGAAGGAGCCCTCAACGTGCCTGACGCCTACAACTATTCGCAGCATCCACGCGTCACCGAGCGTGAAATTAAGGGTCCCCCAACGGTTCGTGGGGCGGCGGTAACTCTTCACGCTGACAGCGCCATGGCGCGATTCAACAACAAAATCGGTCTCACGATTACGAAGTCGGTTGGAACGATGTGGGCTGCGTACGGTTTTGCCGTCATCACTTTTGTGAGCCTGCCCGCCGCCATCATGAGTGGGCAACCCATCATCATCATTTCGTGGATTGCGCAAACTTTCTTGCAGCTCGTTCTTCTTCCCATCATCATTGTTGGCCAGAATCTGCAGGCGGCAGCGTCCGATGAACGGTCTGCCGCAACCTATGAAGATGCCGGGGCCATTCTCGAAGAGGCCAAGCAAATTCAGGTGCATCTGGAATCCCAGGATGCTGCAATCGGGACGCTCCTTGCAAAAATCCAATCGTTGGAGGAGAACATTCAGCGCCAGCAGGGCAAGGCCGTCTAGGCAAGACTGCCGAGGACCGGTTTTTGGTGGAGGGCTGTTTAGGGCAGACTGACGAGGGTTTCCTGTCAAGGTAACTCATGCACAGAAAAGGTTCGTGATGTCCAGTCTCCCCGCACTTGCCCGCCGGCTTGGTACAACGGACGCCATTGTTATTGGGATGGGGTCGATGATTGGTGCCGGCATCTTCACCGTGTTCGCTCCCGCTGCCGCCTCGGCCGGCGCGGGGCTATTGATTGGGCTCGCGATTGCGGCCGCCGTGGCATTCTGCAACGCGACATCATCGGCGCAATTGGCGGCGGAGTATCCGACATCCGGCGGAACGTACGTCTACGGACGCGAACGTCTGGGGCAGTGGCCGGGCTTCTTCGCCGGGTGGAGCTTCGTCATTGGCAAGACGGCGAGTGGCGCGGCGATGGCGCTGACCTTCGCTGCCTATGCGGCCCCGGCTGGCTGGCAGAAGCCGGTTGCTGTTGCGGCGATTCTGGCGCTGGCCACCGTCAACTATTTCGGCGTCACCCGAACGGCTACCCTGACACGCATCATCGTGGCGGTCGTTCTGGTGGTGCTGGCGCTCGTTATTTTTGCAGGTCTCAACTCTTCGACGAGCCTCACGACGGACCCGACGACCAGCCTCACAGCGGGACTTTTTGATCACGGTTGGTACGGAATCCTGCAATCGGCGGGACTCCTCTTCTTTGCCTTTGCGGGGTACGCCCGCATTGCGACCATGGGCGAAGAAGTTCGCAACCCGGCACGCACCATTCCCCGGGCCATCCTGATTGCTCTAACGGTGACCCTAGTTCTCTATGCGCTCATCGCCGTTGTGGCGTTGCTTACTGTCGGGCCCGACCGACTCGCGTCATCCGTCGCGCCGCTCGTGGACGTCGTTTCGTTATCCAACGTGACGTGGGCGACGCCGCTCGTGCGGATCGGGGCAGCGGTGGCTGCACTCGGTGCTCTGCTGGGCCTCGTCGCTGGTGTGGGACGAACGTCCTTGGCGATGGCGCGCAACCGGGACTTTCCGAATTGGTTGGCGGCCGTGCATCCGGTACACAAAGTGCCCCATCATGCCGAGATTGCGCTCGCGGTCGTTATGAGCGTTCTCGTCTGCACGGTTGACCTTCGCTCTGCCATTGGCTTTTCGTCGTTTGGCGTTCTTCTCTATTACGTGATTGCGAATGTTGCCGCGTTTACCCAGGGGAAAGGGCAACGGCGTTATCCCAAAGTCCTGCAAATTCTGGGGGCTGCGGGATGCCTGGTGCTCGTTGCCACGCTTCCCCCGACCTCCAGCCTCGTCGGCTTGATCGTGCTCGCCATCGGCATCGCGTACCGCCTGATCCGACTGCGGAACTCGTAGAATCATTTTTGTCAGAGAGGTGGGCGGTTCTGCGATGACTGTTGTAGATATCAGCGGCTTGAGCGTCAGGTTCGGCACGCAACTCGCTGTTGACGGGGTTTCTTTTCAGATCAACCGCGGCGAGATTTTTGGATTGCTCGGCCCAAACGGTGCCGGAAAGACGACCACACTCAGCGCGATCGAAGGTTTGGTCACCCCATCCGCGGGAACGGTGCGTGTCGATGGCCTCGACGTGCACGAGCATCCGCTGGAAGTGAAGGCACGGCTCGGCGTGCAGTTTCAGACCACTAGTTTTCAAGAAGAGCTGAAGATTGAACAGATTGCAAGCCTCTACGGCGGGCTCTACGGGGTTCGCCTCACACGCGAGCAGATTGTTGCCAGCCTGCGTGACATTGGTTTGCAAAGTGAACTCGGCAAGCGGTTCAGGCAGCTATCCGGCGGGCAACAACAACGACTGGCGTTATTTATCGCCACGATTCATGATCCCCTACTCCTCCTGCTGGATGAGCCAACGGCCGGCCTTGACCCGCAATCGCGCCGGAGCCTCTGGAATCGCATCGAGAAACTTCGGGGAGCCAACAAGAGCATTTTGCTGACCACGCACTCCATGGAGGAGGCGCAGGCAGTGTGTGATCGGGTCGCCATCATTGACCACGGAAAACTGCTGACCGTGGGAACGCCATCGGACCTCATCGCCGAGCATGCGAAGGATCCGCGGGTCGTCGCCGTCGCGCACGGTGCCGTCACACTCGAAGACGTGTTCATTGGACTGACGGGAAGTGAGATCCGTGACTGAATCACGGGCTGATTTCGCTCGGCCCCCGGTCGCCTTGGCCCTTGGCTCCCTGTTGAGGGCCGATTGGGCTGTTTTGCTGCGGAACAAGATTTCGACATTCGTCGGCGTCCTCCTGCCCATCGTTCTCATCATCGTGACGACCTTCGGAAAGGCGTCCACGAAGTTGGGGGGATCCGAGCAAATCGTCGGGCTTGCCCTGACGCTCGGCCTCATCACCTCGTGCCTGCTGGGCTACAGCCTGGCAATTGCGCATGACCGTGAAACCGGGGGACTACAGCGCCTTCGCGTTACCCCCGTACCCACCTGGACCATCATGGCCAGTCGACTCATTGTGCAGGTTGTGGCGAGCCTGCTCACATCCGTGCTCGTCGTCGTCATCGGCGTCATCGTGCACGGTCTCACCCTGGGAATCGGCACATACGTGCTCGTCATCGGCTCGGCCGTTGTTGGCTCCTTGATGTTCTTGGCTCTCGGACAGAGCCTCGTTGGCCTCGTGAAAACATCGAATGGGGTGAGCGCCATCGGCCGGCTTCTGTTCGTGATTCTGGTGTTGCTCGGTCTTCTCGGCGTAACGGGCGTTCTGGGTGACACCGTCAAAGCAATCGCGGGATACTCCCCAGTGGGCGCTCTCATGACCCTTTTTATGGATGCCCTGACCCAGGTGGGCTGGAGCGGGCAAGACACCATCGCGCTGTTGACCTGCCTGGGCTATATCGTCGTTTTCGCCTTTATCGGCATTCGCTGGTTCCGCTGGGAATCCCGCTAGAAATTACGCTTTGTCCCTCTAGGACTCCCGGGACACATTTGGCTCGGAACCCGGGTGGCCGCCTTCGCGCTCCTCTTCCTCGGCCTCACGAACCTGCATGCGTGCGGCCTCAGACTTGGCCAGTTGAGCCTTCACCTTGATGGCGTCGCGCAGGTCATTCTCATTCGTGCGATTGTTCTTGACCATGGTGGTTCCTTCCCCCTGAAGTTGATTCCTGTTTCTAACCTAATCCTGTGGTGGCTGGAGGGGAAGAGGCACTGCGCCACGAGCGAAATAGCGGAATCCTGGATGACGCAAAGGGCACGAAAAGGGTCGGGTCTGGCAAACTGGGAAGGCGGTCGGCGAATGATGTCTCCCTCCGCAGAAGGCAGCAACACTTTATGACCCCCACACGCTCTTCCCTCGGTCCGCTGTCGTCGACAGACATTCAGGCAATTCGCTCCGATTTCCCGCTTCTGAGCAGCGATGCCATGTCGTCTGTCGCCTATCTTGATTCGGCGGCCACGGCTCAACGCCCCCAGCAGGTTCTCAACGCCGAACGGCAGTATCTCGAAACGATCAATGCCTCCGCCCACCGCAGTGCTCACTGGCTGGCCGGGGAATCGACCATGGCCTTTGAGGATGCGCGGGAGACGGTCGCCCGATTCTTTGGTGTTGAGGCTGAAGAAATTGCGTGGCAGGCGGGTGCCACGGATGCCCTGAATACGATCGCCGGCGGGTTTGCGCTGGCGAGCGAGGCGTGGGCGAGCGCCGACTCCGACATCTTCCGTTTGGCTCCGGGTGACGAGATTCTGATCACCGAGGCCGAGCACCACGCAAACCTCGTTCCGTGGCAGCAACTGGCGCTGCGAACGGGAGCGACTCTGAAGTGGGTTGCCATCAATGAAAACGGAACCTATTCCGTCGACGACGTGCGCGCGGCCCTCACTCCCCGAACGCGTGTCTTCGCTTTTACGCACATCTCCAATGTCACGGGCTTCGTGGCACCGGTCGAGGAACTCGTCGCGCTGGCGCATTCCGTCGGTGCTTTGGTCGTCCTGGATGCCTGCCAATCTGCGCCTCATCGCCCCCTCAACTTTCGCGAACTGGACGTAGACTTCGCGGTCCTCTCGGCCCACAAAATGCTTGGTCCCACGGGGGTCGGAGTCTTGTTTGGTAAAGAGCAACTGCTCAAGCGGCTCCCTCCGGCCAAAACGGGCGGCTCCATGATCTCTTTGGTCTCCATGCAGGAGTCAACGTTCCTGCCACCGCCCCAACGTTTTGAGGCCGGAACCCAACCCATTTCGCAGGTTGTCGCGTTCGCCGAGGCCATTCGCTACCTCGAGGGCGTGGGGATGGATCGCATTGAGTCTCACGAGACGGAGCTGGGGCAGCGATTGGCATCCGGAGTCAGTGTTATCTCGGGCGTTCGCCTCGTGGGTCCGCCCGCCGGAGAACACCGCGCGGGTTTAGTGAGTGTCGATGTGCAGGGCGTTCACGCTCACGATGTTGGCCAATTTCTGGATGCTCAAGGAATAGCCGTGCGCGTGGGGCACCATTGCACTCAGCCGCTGCATCGAGCTTTGGGGCTGGCCGCGACGGTTCGGGCGAGCACGTACCTGTACACAACGACCGACGAGGTCGACCACTTCATCGCCGAACTCGCGAACGTTCGGGCGTATTTTGGAGTCAAATCATGAGCGATCCCCTCGCCGGCCTTTATCAAGAACTGATTCTCGACCACTCGAAGCGGCGCGTGGGTGACGGCCCGATGGAGAACCCCGACGCCGAGAAATTTGAGCGCAACCCTTCCTGTGGTGACGAAATTACGGTGCGCATCCGGGTGAATGAGGCGGGCACGGGGCTCGATGCGCTCACCTGGGAAGGCACCGGCTGCAGCATCTCCATGGCCTCGGCCTCGGTGCTCTCTGAGCTCGTCGCTCACGAATCCTTCGAGGACATCACGCCCCGCATTGACGCGTTTCGCACGATGCTGCGGTCGCGCGGTGCCGATGCCGGTGACGAAGATCTTCTCGGGGACGGCATCGCCTTCGCGGGAGTGTCCAAATATGTGATGCGCGTGAAGTGCGCCATGCTGTCGTGGGTTGCGCTGGAGGCGTGCCTAGAGGATATTGAGAAGCGAACGATCGGATAACCATGGCGACCGGATTCCCCGTTGTTGAGAAGAGCATTGCCGAGCTTCGTTTGGCTCTCGACGCGGGGGAGATCACGAGCGTCGAACTGGTAGCCCAGTATCTGAATCGCATCGCCTTCTTCGATCGCCACGGCATCACGCTCAACGCCATCCCCATTCTCAGCCCCACGATATTTACCGAAGCCCGGGCCGCGGACGAGCGTCGAGCCGCTGGGAAATCGCTCGGCCCCCTCGATGGCATTCCGTACACGGCCAAGAACAGTTACAAGGCGAAGGGCCTGACGGTAGCGGCAGGCTCCCCGGCGTTCGCCGATCTGGTGGCAACGGATGACGCCTTCACCATCGCGCAACTGCGTGCCGGCGGAGCCATTCTTTTGGGGCTCACCAACATGCCCCCTATGGCCAACGGAGGAATGCAGCGCGGGCTGTACGGTCGCGCCGAGAGCCCCTATAACGCCGACTTTTTGACGGCGGCCTTCGGCTCCGGATCCTCCAACGGCTCGGGCACCGCCACCGCCTCGAGCTTTGCCGCCTTTGGATTGGGAGAAGAAACCTGGTCCTCGGGCCGCGCCCCCGCTTCCAACAATGGGCTCTGCGCGTACACACCCTCGCGTGGCATCATTTCGACCCGCGGCAACTGGCCTCTCGTGCCGACCATGGACGTGGTCGTTCCGCACACCCGCACCATGGACGACATGCTGGACGTGCTCGATACCGTGGTCGCCGATGACCCCATCGTTCGGGGTAACTTTTGGCGGGTTCAGCCGTGGGTTTCGACCCCTCCCGCGTCAGAGCTTCGACCCGCGTCGTACTCGCAGATAACGAATCCGGATGCCCTCCGCGGCAAACGCCTCGCCATTCCCCGCATGTACATCAACGGTGTTAAGGGGGTAGAAGGAACCGCCACCGCCGATCTCATCGACACCCGCGCCTCCATCATGGCCCTGTGGGAGTCAGCCCGCGCCGACCTCGAGGCGCTCGGTGCCGAGGTTATCGAGACGGACTTTCCCGTCGTGACTAACTACGAGAGCCGTCCTAACGAGAACGGCCAAGGGGCTCAGAATCTCGCCGCCCGCGGCCTGGTGCCCGAGCACTTCGCCGATCACGAGCTCTGGGAGCTGTCAATGTGGGCCTGGCACGACTTTCTCGCTGCCAACAATGACCCGAATCTCAACGCTTTGGTGCAGGTCGACGGCGACAAGATCTTCCCCGTTCCCCTTGGGTCTCTGCCGGGGCGCTATGAGGATCACCTGCACCGCTTTGCGCCCGAAGACGTTCCGCTCGAGGAATATGTCGCGCGCGCCAAGCGGGACGGAATCACCCGGTTGGAGGAGATTCCCGATATCGGCGAGGGCATCCGGGGCCTCGAAAAGGCCCGTCATCTTGACCTCGAACGGTGGATGGATGACCTGGGGCTCGACGCCGTGGTCTTTCCAGCTGTAGCGGATGTCGGCCCGGCTGACATGGACGTCAACCCCGCCTCGGCGGAACTCGGCTGGCGTAATGGCACGTGGGTGGCCAACGGAAATCTCGTGCCGCGGCACCTGGGAATCCCGACCGTCACGGCTCCCATGGGGGTTATGGCCGATATTGGAATGCCAGTCGGTCTCACGTTTGCCGGGCGCGGGTACGACGACACAAACCTGCTCGCCTATGCGTGGGCCTTCGACCACCAGCGCAATCGCAGGATTGCCCCTCCGCGCACCCCGGAGCTTGAAGGCCCCCGGTGGGCCGCCCTTTCTGGTGGGGTGGCTCCGGAGGATGAACCTTCGGCGCTCGCTGAAACGACTACGCGTGCCGAGCTAGCCGCGGTAAACCTGACGATGACGATCACGTTGGGCGAGCCGGCGAACCGCATGATTCCCCTTCGGGTCGAGCTCGTAACGGATGCTGCTGAAGTGGCCGTCACGGTCAATGGCGTGCCGCTCAGGGGAGAAGCAACTCCCACAGGCTTCGTCGGTGACATGCTCGTTCCCGAGGCTGAGCACGCTCGCCTGCACAGCGAGTGGCGCGGCGGTTACGGCTCAATCGTGATCGCCCTTGCGCGATCCGCGGAGCACGACGTGGTCGGCCAGTTCGCCGTCGTTGGTGGAATTTAACGTTCTTACGCCCACACCGAATATGTACAAAAAAAAGAAGGAGTTGTACAATGAAGGCATGGCGACAATAAGTATTAGTTCCGCACGCGAGACGCTCCCTGACGTGGTTAACCTCGCGCAAACCGAAGCTGTCTTTCTCGAGCGCTATGGAAAGCCCGCCGCCGTCTTGGTGAGCCCTGAGCAGTACAACAAGATGATGGATGCTCTCGAGGACGCCGAAGACATTGCCGCTCTAGACGCGGCAATGGCGGAGGAAGGTCCCAACATTCCCTGGGCTCAGGTCAAAGCCGACCTCGGCTGGGTGTGAGTTTTTACCGGATAGAGCTTCGGCCCGCTGCCGCTCGAGCTCTGCGCAAGCTTGACCCATCCATTGAAACAAGGATTCAGGGAGCCATCACGCTTTTGGGCCGGGATCCCAGACCCCCAAGTGCTCGGAAATTGCAGGGTCGCGAGGGCTTTCGTGTGCGCGTTGGTGACTATCGAATTATCTATCTGATTGAAGACGATATCTTGGTCGTTGTCGTGGTGACCCTCGGACATCGCCGAGAGGTTTACGATCACTAAGTCGCAATCTGGCGCAGTGGTTCGCTACAGTTTCACGAAGGCCTGAATGCGTGTGAGCTCAGGATGGGCGATAGCGAAGGATGGCGACGTGGCGAGATACTCCCTCGTGGCTCGGGGGCTGAGAAACGCCGTCGAACAGACCCCGCAGCGGGATGCATTACTCACGATGGTCGATTCCTTCACATTCGCCGAGCTGGAGCCTCGCGTCGCCGGGCTCGCGCGACGACTCCTGAACGAGCTGGAGGTTGGCCCCGGAACCGCCACCCCCGTTTTGCCGATTCGCGTTGACCGTTCGACGGAGTCGGTCCTCGCCGTGATGGCGTGCGCCTATGCCGAGATTCCGTTTGTCTCCATTGAAGCGGCGACCCCGCCCGACCGCGTGGCGAAGCTGCTCGAGAGCATCGAATCGCCGCACTGTCTGCTCGATGCGGCAGCAGACTCGGCGTCGTTCGTGAGCGACGACATCCACATCCTGAGGCTTGGCGGTGAGGTGACATCCGGCGACATCATCGGGGAACCATTTCGGCTTGAGACGCCCGAACCGCCAGACCTTGCCCTGATCATCCTGACGTCTGGCACAACGGGGGTTCCAAAGGGCGTGATGTATGACTGGCCCATGCTTCAGGAGTGGATGCCGCGGCGGCACTCGCACCCCGGCGGAGACTACGCGACAACCCGTAGCGGCGCCTTTTCGCCGCTGTCTTCAGCGGTCGGTGTGCTGAACGTTCTCGAGATTTTCGTGGGGTACACCGTCATCACTCTCGATCCAACATCATCGACGATGGCGCATCTTGTGAGACGGCTTGCAGAGACGCAACCAACGAAACTGATTGTTACCGTGCAGCTCGCTCGACTCTTCAGCCAGTTCCCCAATCGCGAGAACGTTCGCCTCCCGACGGTGGTAGCCCTCAATGTCGGGGGCGAGGTGTGCCGCTATGAGTACGTGCAGCCTCTTGCCACGCTGTTCACGGGGAATCCGAATGTGTTGCACGGGCTGTCGTCCTCGGAGTCCCTCAGGCACGTCCAGTTCCGCTTTGACCTCAATGATGCCCCCACCACTGGTCAAATTCCTCTCGGCCGCCCCGACCCGACGGTCCGCGCGAGACTGGAGTCGCTCGAAGGGAATCCGGACCATTTTGAACTGTCGGTCGCGGGCACGCTCGCCCTGGGCTATTACGCCAACCCTGAGATGACAGAGTCAACCTTCAGCATCGATGATGAGGGAAATCGACGCTGGCGCACCGGGGACATCGTGAGCGTGACCGAGGATGGTTTGCTCATGCATGAAGGACGCATCGATGATCTGGTAAAGGTCAGTGGCCACCTCGTGTCTACGCTCGGGGTCGAGCGGGCGATTCAGTCGCTGCCGGGTGTTGTCATCGCGACCGTTTTGCTGAAGAAGGCCAGCGCGCGCACGTGGCTAGAAGCCCATGTGGAATTGGCTGCCGATACACCACTCACCGCTGCTGAAGCCCGCGCTCAGCTAGAGGCTGTTTTGCCGCAATATATGATTCCCACCACATTCGTGCGGCACGCCGCAATGCCGGTGACGGCTCGTGGAAAAGTCGATCGTGACGTGATGCGTTCGGCTCCGGGACTGCCCTGGTAATCGAAACTATTTCTGTTGTATATTGGTCTCACCATGTCTTTCACTCGCAAAAGAATCGCTTCGCTCGTTGCCACCTTTGGCGCCAACGGGCTTCGTTCCTCGGGTCGTGAGGATGACGTCATCGAGGGACGGGATGACTTTCCGTTGACAGATTTAGGCGTTGATTCCCTGGGGGCAATGGAACTGTGCATGGCACTTGAATCCGAATTCGGGCTCGACATTCGCCCGGACAATCTTGCCGACTTTGGCACGCTGGGTGGTCTCGCCCGGGCCGCCGACGAAGCGCTCGCCCGAAGCTAGTTTCTCCCTCCTGCCCCCCGAAAAAGAAAGACCTTGCGCTCATTGTGACTCGCTACTCGTTGATGGCTGACGGCTTGCGCCGCAGCAGGACGCTTACTCCCACGAGGGACGCCCTTCTGACGATGAGGGAATCCTTCACCTTCGAAGAGCTGGAACCGCGTGTCGCCGGCCTGGCCAGAAAACTACGGGACGAGCTCCCCGTGGGTCCGGGAACAACAACGCCCGTCTTGCCGGTTCGAGTAGACCGCTCGACGGAATCGATTCTCGCTGTGCTGGCATGCGCCTATGCAGAGATTCCTTTTGTGTCCATTGACGCCCGTACGCCAGGGCATCGGCTGGAGGCACTCCTCCACAGTCTCGGCTCTCCCGACTGGATATTGGACGCCGCCGTGGACTCCTCACCAGAATCCATCGATGACATGAATGTTCTGCGACTGACCGGAGAGGCTACGCGTGGAGAAGAGTTGGGCGAGCCATTCGCCTTCTCGACGTCGGAACCTCCCGAGCTGGGCATGGTTATTCTCACCTCGGGAACCACGGGTGTGCCCAAGGGTGTGATGTACGACTGGGGATTCCTCGAAAAGGGGATGCACATGCGGCATTCCCTCATGGAGCGAGATTTTGCCTCGACACGCAGCGTTACTTTTGCGCCGCTTCCCTTCGCCGTTGGCGCTCTCTATGTTTTGGATCTTGCGGTCGGACACACCGTCATTGTCTTGGACCCAACGACATCAACAGTTCCCGAATTGCTTGCGCGCCTCGTCGAAGTTCAACCAACGAAACTCATTCTGGTGTCTCAATTCGCCAGGCTCCTCAGCCGATATAAGAATTCGGAGAACTTTCAACTCCCGACCGTCGAGGCCTTTATTGTGGGCGGGGAAGTCTGCCGTTTCGAATACGTCAAACCGCTCGCGAAATTCTTCCCCAATAATCCGCTCGTTTTGCACGGGTTGTCATCGTCAGAATGTGTTCAACATGTCGAGTATTTCTTCCGGCTCGACGACGCCCCGGACACGGGACTCATCCCGATTGGGTATCCCAACGAGAGATCCCGTGTTCGCTTTGAACCAACGGATGGCAGATCAGATCATTTTGAACTCACTGTCTCAGGGAACATTGCCCAGGGCTACTTTCGTGACCCCGAAACGTCTGACCTCAGGTTCACGATTGACGACGAGGGAGACCGCCGCTGGCGCACCGGTGACGTTGTGAGTGTCGCCGAGACGGGTCTTCTCA